>CAYQXW010000105.1:0-6539 GCA_964421615.1 uncultured Planctomycetales bacterium | reverse complement strand
GATTATGAAAAAGCAGTATATAAAAAAGCAATGTCAGAAAATATTTCAAAAGTATTATATCCCAATGATATCATTAATCAGGGAAAAGAGTTAAGGCTTAAACAAGAATATTTTCTAGTTGCTTCTTCTATTTCAGATATTATTCGCAGGTTTAGAAAAGAAAATAAAACTTTTCTAAATTTTTCAGATAAAGTTGCAGTTCAAATAAATGATACGCATCCGTCGTTAGCGATAGTCGAGTTGATGAGAATTTTAATAGATGAAGAAAATTTTGGTTGGGATGCCGCTTGGGATATTACAGTTAAAACATTTGCTTATACAAACCATACTGTTATGCCGGAAGCTTTGGAAACATGGCCAGTAGATTTATTAGGAAAATTGTTACCGAGGCATTTAGAAATAATTTATGAAATTAATCAGAAATTTTTGGATTTTGTTGTTAAAAAATATCCTAAAGATATTAATAAACTTAGTAAGGTTTCTTTAATTGAAGAAGGTGCTTGTAAAAAAGTACGGATGGCTTATTTAGCTGTTGTGGGTTCTCACTCTATTAATGGGGTTTCTGAAATCCACTCTGATTTATTGAAAACAGATTTGTTTAAAGATTTTTTTGAAATATTTCCTGAAAGATTTAATAATAAAACTAACGGTATTACTCAAAGACGGTGGCTAATGGTAGCTAACCATAAGTTATCTGATTTAATATCAGAATCTTTAGGGTCTGATTCTTGGAGTAAGAATCTATATAAATTAGAAGAGTTAATGAAGTTTAGAAATGATGACAATTTTAGAAATAAGTGGATGAAAGTAAAATTGGAGAATAAAAAAATTTTATCTAATTATATTTATAAAACAACAGGTATTTTAGCTGATCCAAATTCAATGTTTGATGTACAGGTTAAGAGAATTCATGAGTATAAAAGACAGTTATTGTTTTGTTTATATATAATAAAAGAATATTTAAAAGTTAAAAATAACCCACAGGATTTGATTGTGCCTCGGACTTTTATTTTAGGCGGTAAAGCTTCTCCTGGTTATGTGATGGCAAAGTTAATTATTAAATTTATTAATAATATAGCGCAAGTTGTTAATAATGATAAAAGTATAAATAATAAATTAAAAGTAGTTTTTTTAGAAAATTATAGGGTGTCTTTAGCCGAAAAAATATTTCCTGGAAGTGATTTATCTGAGCAGATTTCTACATCGGGAACAGAAGCTTCTGGAACAGGGTGTATGAAGTTTATGTTAAATGGAGCGCTTACAATTTGTACTCCTGATGGAGCAAATTTAGAAATAGCCAAAGCTGCTGGAATGGAAAATGTATTTATGTTTGGGATGGATAAAGAAATTATTAAAGCGTTGAGTTTATGTGGGTATGTTCCTAGTGAATATATTAAAAAAAGCGCTGCATTAAATGAAGTAGTAACGCTGATTAAAAATGAGTTTTTTTCTGCTAGCGAGCCGGGAATATTTCTGCCGATTGTTGATAATTTATGTAATAAAGATCCATTTTTTATTTGTGCAGATTTTGATGCATATTGTTCAATTCAAGATTATGTTTCTACCGTATATAAGAATAAAGAAATTTGGACTAAAAAATCTATTGTTAATGTTGCAAAATCCGGGAGGTTTTCATCGGATAGCACTATAAGTGAATATGCTAAAGATATTTGGGGCGTTGGAATAAATTTAAAGGAGGAATAAAATGTTTAAAGCTGAAAGTATAATGGTCAAAGATGTTTTAAGTGTTAAGCCGGAAACTTTAATTTATGATGCAATGAATATTATGGTTGATCATAAGGTTAGTGGTTTACCTGTTATCGATAATGAGAATCATTTGGTGGGGATTTTATCAGAAAAAGATGTTTTAAGGTTGTTGATTGATGAAGATGTTAATGATAATCAAACTGTTTCTAAATTTATGAATGATAAAGTTGTTGCTTTTAGTCCGGAAAGTAGTATTGTTTCTATCTGTGAGTTTTTGCTGCAGAATCCTTTCCGCCGAGTTCCTATTATCAAAGATAATAAACTTGTTGGGGTTATTGCGAGAAGAGATATTATTACTTTTATTTTAAAGTTACGCGCTAAACAAACGAAAAAATAGTTTCAATTGGGAAAAATTTTCCCAATATTAATTTTATTATAAGATAGATATTCCGTAATTTCATATTAAATATGAAGTTACGGAATTTTTTTATTTTATTCTGTATTTAAAATAAAATTTGGCATAGCTATTGCTTATCCAAATAGTGACTATGGAAAAATTAATGTTAAATAAAACTCAAAATAAACTAGATTTTTTAATTGAAAAACTTGCTTTTGTTTTGGAAGAAAAGCAGATTGCTAATTTTATTATGAATAAAGCAAATGAAATGGCAAAGTTAGAAATTGAAAAAAGAGGTATGAATGAGTAGAGGAATTGATATATCCGCTGGTGCATTAAATATTTTAGCTATAAAACAAGAAATATTAGCTAATAATTTAGCTAACTCGAATACTGTTGGATTTAAAAGTGATGCTCCCATAATGAAGTCTTTTCCCAGTGTATTTTCTAAAGTTTTAGGAGAAAGAGCTGGAGGAGTCAAGATTGATGAAATGGGATTGAGTATGGCGCAGGGAAATTTAATGACTACCGGTAATAAGCTTGATGTTGCTTTGAGGGGAACCGGTTTTTTTGTTGTTGAAACTGCTGAAGGAGAAAGATATACTCGCAATGGTAATTTTACTTTAAATTCTAGCGGACAGTTAGTTACTGCTGATGGTAGAGTTGTGTTAGGCGAGAATGGTCCAGTGACTATTTCTGGTAAAGATGTTTTTGTTAATCCAGAAGGGGAGATTGTTGTAGATGGACAAAGAGTTAATAAACTAAAAGTTGTAGATTTTGCTAAACCATATCAGCTACAAAAAATTGGAAATAATTTATTTGCACCTAAAGATGCAAATGTTTCAGCAGAAAGTGTAACAAAAGATACTGAAGTTGTGCAAGGTTTTTTAGAGTCTTCAGATGTAAATGTAATTAAAGCAATGACTCAAATGATTGATGTTATAAGGTCTTTTGAATTAAATCAGAAAGCAATTTTAGCTCAAGATGAAATGATGAGTAAGTCGGTCAGAGAAGTTGGCGCGACTAGATAAAAGGAGGAAAGTATTATGATACGGGCTTTATGGAGCGCAGCAACAGGTATGGAAGCACAACAGATGAATATTGATGTTATTTCAAATAATTTAGCTAACGTTAATACTACTGGATTTAAAAAATCTAGAATTAATTTTCAGGATTTACTTTATACAACTCTTAAAGCTGCTGGGACAGAATCAGCGGCTGGAATACAATTACCGACTGGTATGCAAGTTGGTAATGGTGTACAGAGTACGTCTATTGAAAAGATTTTTTCTCAGGGCGATTTTATGAATACGGGAAATCAGTTTGATACGATTATTGAAGGCGATGGTTTTTTTCAAGTTTTAAAGCCAGATGGAACAACTGCTTATTCAAGAGACGGTGCTTTTAAAATGAATTCTGATGGTAAATTAGTTACCTCAGATGGTTATGTTATTCAACCTGAAATTACGGTTCCTTCTGATGCGGTTAACGTAAGCATTGGAGTTGATGGGACTGTGACTGCAATGTTGGCAGGACAATCTTCTCCTTCAACTTTAGGGCAGATTCAATTAGCTAAATTTGTGAATCCAGCAGGTTTAAAGAGTTTAGGTAAAAATTTGTATGAAATATCAGATGCTTCTGGTCAGCCAATTATTGGAAATCCTGGTTCTGAAGGTTTAGGAACTTTAAATCAGGGTTTTTTAGAGATGTCTAATGTTAAAGTTGTAGAAGAAATGGTCAATATGATTGTGGCGCAGAGAGCTTTTGAAATAAATTCTAAAGCAATACAATCGGGTGAAGAAGTTTTAAGATTAGCAGCAGCAATGCATAAATAATTAAAATGAGAAAAGAAATAAAATTAAGACATAATTTTGATACACACATAGATGTACTAGTATTTGTAATGCTGATGATATTTGTAATGTTATCCGGTATTGCAAATGCTAGTGTATCTATAGAATTAAAAGATAAAATTAGTATTTTATCCGGGAAAATTTTATTAAAGGATATTGCTTCTGTTGAAGGAGAAGCGGGGGATGAAAAATTAGTTGCAAAGCTGAATTCTGTAGAAATGTGCAATTCTCCTCAAATAGGGCAAATTAATAATATCCGGACGGAATATATAAAATTAAGATTACGTCAACTTGGAATTGATATTTCCGGTATATCTATTCCGGAAGAAGGATATGTTTCGGTAAGCAGAAAAACAAAAACTTTAGAAGGTAATGTTATTTTAGAAAGAGCAATTGAGTTTGTAAAAAAGAATTTAGCGGGTATTAATGATGAAATAGTTATTGAGCCTGTAAAACAAATTTCAGATGTGGAAGTATTAGATATGGATTCTTTAGTAGAAATAGTGCCAAATCCATCAATGGATTATGATGGAAAGATAAATTTAATCGCAAAAATTTCGCTAGGAGATAGCGGAGATTTAAAAGTTCCCGTAAATTTAAATATCCGCAGGTTTGCGGAAGTGTTAGTAGCAACTAAGAGGATTGAAAAAGAAGAAACTCTTTCTGAAGAAAATGTAGTATTGCAAAAAAAAGAAATTACTAATTTGGGCAATAGGTATTTTAGGAGTATGCAGCAGTTAGCTGGTAAAAAAGTTAAATCTTTTATTTTAGCAGGGCAAATTTTAAGTTCGACTATGTTAGAGAGACCAGCAGTTGTAAAAAGACAGAGTCTTGTCTCTGTTGTATATGAAATTCCTAATATGCTTATTACCACAAAAGGTGTGGCTAGGGAAGATGGTTGTGAAGGTGATGTTATCAGAGTTACTAATTTAGATTCTAAAAAAGAGATAGAAGCAGTTGTTGTTAACGGTTCAACAGTAAAAATTGTTCAATAATTTTATGGAGGAAGTATGTTTGATAAGATGAAAAGGATTTCTGCAGTAGTGATGATATCTTTATTCCTATTTGTAAATAATTGTTTTGCTGTTTCTTTATGGTCGGAAGAGTCAGATATGTCTTCGCTTTTTCGTGATCAGAGAGCAGCAAGAGTTCAGGATATAATAACTGTTATTATTAGTGAAACTTCTGCTGCGCAGAGAAGTGCTACCACAACTACTGGTAGGGATAGTTCTGTTGACGGAAAAGTCGAAAACTGGTTTACTATTGATAATTTTAAGAATCTTTTAACTAATATATTATCGTCACAGTTAAAAAGTAAATCAGCAGATACTACAAATTTACCAGTTTGGAAACTAAGTACTAAAAATGATTATAAAGGATCAGGTACTACTACTAGAGATGATAGTCTTAGCGCAAAAATAACTTGTAAAGTTATAGAAATTTTACCAAATAAGAATTTAGTGATTGAAGGTAAGCAGACTGTTTCAGTGAATGCAGAAGAGCAAATTATAGTTTTAAGAGGGATTGTTAGACAGCAGGATGTTTTACCAAATAATACTGTTTATTCTTACAATGT
This sequence comes from uncultured Planctomycetales bacterium, assembly GCA_964421615.1. Classification (GTDB taxonomy): domain Bacteria; phylum Omnitrophota; class Gorgyraeia; order Gygaellales; family Profunditerraquicolaceae; genus CAYQXW01. The sequence goes on along the minus strand of CAYQXW010000105.1, from coordinate 1,006 downwards.
TGCTGATGCTAATATTCAGTTTTTTGGTAAAGGTGCTATCGGTGATAAGCAAAAAAGAGGAATTTTGCAGATGATAGGAGATATTGTATGGCCATTATAAGGAAAATTTTTCTTTGCGTACTATTGTTGATTGTTGCGTTCAATAGTTCGTATGTATCAGCAAATAATGTTCGCTTAAAAGATATTGCTCGTATTCAGGGTGTTAGAGATAACCAGTTAATTGGTTATGGGTTGGTTGTGGGGTTAAATGGTACGGGTGATAGTAGTGCGACTTCGTTTACTTTTCAATCTGTAGTGAGTATGCTGCAAAAATTAGGAGTTGCAGTAAATAAAGAAAGTATGACTGTTAAAAATGTGGCGGCAGTTATTGTTACATTAGATTTGCCTCCTTTTGTAAAAGAAGGGACTCGATTGGATTGTGTAGTTTCATCTTTAGGAAATGCTTCAAGTTTGCAAGGTGGAACATTGCTTATGACTCCTCTTCAAGGGCCTGATGGAAAAGTATATGCAGTAGCTCAAGGACCAATTTCAGTCGGTGGTTTTACTGCCGGTAGTGAAGCGGGTGCGGCTGGTGGGATGAATGTTTCGAAAAATTTTGCGACAGTAGGAAGGATTCCACAGGGAGTTTTAATTGAAAAAGAAGTTCCTATGGAATTTGTTAATGATAATAAAATGAGTATCGTTTTAACTAGGGCTGATTTTACTACCTGCGATAGAGTAGTTAATAGTATTAATCAACAATTAGGATCGGAAGATTTCGCTTTTGCGCGGGATGCTTCAACAATAGATGTTGCAATTCCCTACGAGTATCAAAATAATGTTATAGGGTTAATTGCTAAGTTGGAAAAAATTGAGGTTAATCCTGACAATGTTGCGATTGTAGTAATTAATGAAAGAACTGGCACGATAGTTGCTGGAAAGAATGTTAAGATATCAACAGTAGCAGTTGCTCATGGAAATCTAAGTATCGAAGTGAAATCAAGATATAAGGTATCACAACCTGAAC
>CAYQXW010000104.1:0-6709 GCA_964421615.1 uncultured Planctomycetales bacterium | reverse complement strand
AACAGTTATCATAAGTTCCAATATCGTAAAAGCTTTTTTCATAAATAACTCTCCTTCTATTATTTCATTTCAGTCGTAGAAGATATCCTGCTTACTCCAGCTATATTATTCAAAGTAAGAACATAAGTTATATTTTCATATTGCCTATTATTCTCTTCTCTAAGTGAATCTGCTACCCTAATACGCATCTGATTATTAGTAGTATTGAGAATATTTGCCCGACTATATAATTGGCCTAACTGCAAACTATGAATAGCAGCATTAGTATTTGCTCGATCCATAAAATCATCTTCAACCATAGCCTGAAAATTAGCAATGGAAGTAAAAAAACCTACTAACATCGTAAAAACCCCCATTAATGTTCCAAGTATAATTGGCAGCATTTTTAATTCCTTCTTACTACATCAACATACAACAACCTAATTCCTGTTCTTTTCACTACAACCCTAGATAAGCCTTTCATTCTATTATTATTTGTTTCTATTCTTATTTCAACTGTCAAAAAATTTGGTTCATCAGAATCCTCACGCATAAATCTGACTTGAGGATTATATCTACCATCTATCAATACATCACCTGTCCGTTGATTTAATCCATTTACACCAGTCCAGCCAAATCCCACAACTCCATTTACATTAGCATTAGCTGAATATGTATACATAACATTTAGAGGATCAGCCAAATTATGGTTAACAAGAAAAACGTCTCTTTCTCCTTGAAATATAAACGTATCTCTCTCACTAGCACCAGGCAAAAGTAAAGAATTGGGATCAATCATCATTGCAGAAGGAATTCTTTGTTCCAAATCTGCAATAGCTAAATTAATCTGCGAATACATATTATGCCGTTCAGTATAAACAGCTATTTGATCCAATGTATACAAACCAATAAAATAAACAGAAAAAAACAAAAAAGTCATTAACACCAAAGAAAAAAGTAAATCTATAAGCGTAAAAGACCTATTCTTTTTTATTTTTTTATTATCTTGCCGATTCATAAGCCCTTACTGTAACCTCGCATCTTCGCAAAAAAACATCAGCATCATCCAGCCCAACCGCATTTGGATAAGTTTCGCGATACCATTGTATTTTTAAAACATGATTTCTGTTTGGTTCTACATTTCTAAAAACTACTTCATTACAAATAAAAAGCTGAGACAATATCGGTGTTCCAGTTTCTAAAGCATTAAAAGGATTGCCATCTAAAGTAGCTCTTGTTTTTATTAAAGCAAAAGTAGGCAATTGTACCGTTTTAATTACTGGATTTATCGCAATATTATAATTCACAATAATATCTTTTTTAACTTCATAATTCAAAATAATTTCCAAATCATTCCCACCTCTTTCCATCGGAATATTCCTATAATTAAGCGGATTTGAATTACTAGCAACATTTGCAGACAACGGTACAAGCGGAACATTAGCCGGTGGATTTATAACAGGAAAAGCATTTGTAGCAAGTGAAACAGTATGTAAATAAGAATAAGGAATTATATTTGTTAACCGAACAGCTTTAGGTGCGGATAAAACCCCAAGAGCTTTTTTTTCCTGGTAACGACATTCTACAGTAACATTTCTAAATGGAATTATATTTGTACTCGGAGGAGACTCATGAAGATGGTCATTGTTAATTCTAACATTTAATCTATAATCTGTTCCATCATCTTCATCAGCATTTAAAGCAACTAACTGATTGTTCACATCTACTAACAAAGGAGAATCATATGAACGCGATAATGCACGCGACATTTCTAAATAAGCAATATCCATTGCTTTTGCTTTATGTTCCGAGCGTTTTATAAAATAAAAACCATTTGAAAGAGCCGAAGAAATACTAGTAATGATTATTCCCAAAATAATAACCCCTACTAGTATTTCTATTAGCCCAACACCTTTTTTAGATAACATATCGTTATTTTTTATCTTCCTACTGGCATAAATTCTATAATTAAATTACGATATCCTTTTTTACTTACAATTTTCAAAGGAGTCTTATTAATCCAACGTATTTCAATACTATTTATATTCGCTGGTAATTTTTGATCTGGAAAATCACTAGCCTGTAATAAATATTTTCCTGTCAAAGTGGGATCATAAGCTTGATACATGCTGATTTGTCCAGCTGTAGGAATTTGCATCATAAAAACCTGACCCATCTTCTGTCCATTAACATAAAGTTGAGTTTCTACATTTCCACCTGGATAAGAAACTTTAAAAGTACCATGCCACCCATAACAAAGATAAGGATGAATTCCAGGATTATTATAAAACATTGGAGGAATTTGTATATCTGGTTTAAAACCTTCAATTCTTACAGTCCAGGAAACAAGAATTTTACCAGTAGTACGAAAATCTTCTGGAACTTTAATATTATCTACCTTTAATCCTTGAATCAAAGTTTCTATAGGACACGTATCTGCAGCTTTCCATCCATTAGCGCCTGGATACATACTTTTATTACAAATCGGAGCTAAACTAAAACCGTTAGATTCGTTATTAGTTTTTGTAGGATCAAAAGTTCTACTCAAATATGCTGCACAGCGAGGATTGTCCCCTGAAAAATCAGAAAATACAGGATAAAATGCTGGCCCCATAGAAGCATCAGCATCAGCGGTTATCTCTATAACTTTTGGCGGAGTTTCAACTACCATATCAGCAGTTTGCGCCATTGCAAAATTAACTTGCAAAAACAAAAATAAAAACATTATGCTCCACTTTTTCATACTTCCTCCCTTTTAACTACGGTTAATTTCTATTTCTTAATATTATTATCTGTAAATCCTCTACATTGACCTGCAAAGTAACTGCTACTGTATTACCTGCTACTTTTCTAAATCCCTGGACAGGAAAATAATAATACAACTTAACAACATAAGTACGTCCCGGCTTTAACTTAATTCTAGGAATAGTCGTAGCGGAATTAATAAAAAAATCAGCACTAAAAGATTTTTGATGTACAATACTTTCATGTATAGGAGCATCTAATCTTTGAGAATCAAACACTTTTACCATACTTAAAAATCTTTCATCAATATCCTTATTAGAATTTTTTACTAATATTTGCCAAGTAATAACTATATCCTCATCCCCTCTTGCTACAAACTGATAAGTTGCTTGGGAATTAATCTCTTTAAAACAGTTCTGCAATTCTCCTTCTCCAGTAGACCCCAAAGAAAATTTATTATATTCTTCATACCACTTGTTACAATTCTCTGCATTATACAATGAATTACATAAACCGTTTTTTTGATCTAAACGAGCAGCACAATCACTAACATTACAAGTTTGCGAACTAGCATTAGGACACCGTTGTTGTTCACAACAAAAAACATTTTTCTGGCATTGATCCCATGCATCTGCCTTACTTTTACAATTTAATACACATTTTTTAAAATTATTACTTACTTTATATTCATAACACTCATTTTCATTATCAGGACAGTCTTTTGGATCTTCTATTTTTCTTTTATAAGTATATGGATTAGGATAATCATTAAAACAATTACTTATATTATTATTTTTTGTACACATACTATTTTTTTGAGAAGGATCATTAATTGGAAGTTCTTTTTTACATAACCAATTACCGGTTTTGTCATCTTTTGTGCAACCATATTCATCAACTAAAGTTAAATCCACTCTACAGCATAGTCTTTGGCAAGATCCTGCTAAACTAACTTCAGGAACTGAACAATCCCGATCAGAAATACAAGCCATACATTCCTGACTTCTACAATTCGTAAAAGGCACTTTAGTTCCACAATCATATTTACTATCAACAGCTGGAGTACAATCGAGAATTGGATTCAAAGTTGAAGTATTAAAACAACAATCAGGGCAATTTGCATCACCCCAAATATTTTTACAACCATCACACTTAGTTTTTTTATCAATTAAATCAGAAGAACAACCAGTTACTCCGTTTAAAGTAAATAAATTTTTTACTCGCACCATTTCTAAAGAATGATCTTGTGGAATATACTTAATATATCTGTTACGAGTTGTAACTGCATCATCTGGAGTTCCTGCCACAACAAATCCAATAAAACTAAAAACCATAAAATTTGCCAACAAAAAAACTAAAAGTTTTTTTACCATAGATTACACCCCGTTTTATCTACATTTACTTGGTTAAATATCAAAAACATTTGTCTATTTGCACAACGAGAAGCCCCTGGTAATCTTGTAGCAGTGATTCGATATCCAGACTCCGGATGCCCCGCAACTGTCTCAATAATATTATAGTTAAAATTTCCTCGTTCTAAGTTAACTTTCAAATTTCTTGTAATAGCATCATTTCTCAAATCAGAATCAGTAATAGCTGTCTGATTAATCACATAAAAAACACCATTTCTTAAAATAAATCTTCTCTGCATTTGCTGTATAGCTAACAAAGTGCGGATAGCATTACGTCCTTTTATTTTTTCATCGGCAGAGCTAAAATTAGGTAAAGCAACCATAGTTAAAATACTCATAATTACAACTACAATAATAACTTCAAGTAAAGTCACAGCTTTTAATCTAGGATTCATCTAATTTTTTATTAAAACTTCTTCCAATTTTATTTTGGTTTAAATACGGAATTATCGCCCGATAAACGCGATAAGCAATAATTTTATATCCTTTAGAATTTGGATGTAAAACATCACTTTTTAAACTAATATCTGCTATAATACCTTTTAAAATTTTAGGTATAAATATTGTTTTATACTTCTCAGATAATCTTTTGTATTCAATAGAATATCTAGCTAAATCCTCAGGAAAATTTATTCCTAAATCCACTAAAGCTACCATAGCACCCGAATTCTGAATCGTCTGAATCATCTGCTCAATGTTACTTATTGTTTCTTCAAAGGGGACTCTTCTTAAAAAATCATTCCCTCCGAATTCAACAATTACTAATAAAGGTTCTCTATCTAAAACATCAGATTTTAACCTTTTCAATCCTTCTGAACTTGTTTCACCATCTATCCCAGAATTAACAATAGAATAATTTGTTAATTTAGATAATTCTGTCGGGTAATCGTCACCTCGTTTGGCACCATACCCCATAGTAATACTATCTCCAAAACAAACAACATTCTTCCCAGAAGAATTCAAATTTATTATATCATTACTAAAACAACCGCAAAGATTAAAAATAAAAAACAACAAAACAAATAAAACTTTATAAATTTTTTTCATATCTAAGTTTTAATTGACCGCAAGCAGCTTCAATATCCTGCCCACGAGATTTTCTTAAAATAGCTACAATTCCATTTTTCACAAGTATATCTTTAAACATCAAAAACTCAAGTTTACTAGGAGGCAAATAACTACAATCTGATTTTGGATTAAATGCAATCAAGTTAACTTTGCAATTCATCCCCTTTAAAAGTGCAGTCAATTTATGCGCACTTTGCACATCAACATTAACCCCACTAATCATAATATATTCAAAAGTAATCTGCCTATTAGTATCTTCTATATATTGTCGGCAGCTTTTCATTAATTCTTTGATAGAATATTTATTATTTATAGGCATCAGTTTGGAACGAGTAGTATCTTCTGCTGCATGCAAAGAGATAGAAAGCTCTATTTGCAATCCCTCCTGAGCTAATTTTTCTATCCCAGGAATAACTCCTGAAGTAGAAATACAGATTTTACGAGCACCAATATTAACACCTTCCTTAGAATTTATTATTCGAATCGCCTTTAAAACATTATCATAATTATCAAAAGGCTCTCCCATCCCCATAAAAACTAAATTTGATAACCGCCCCAAAGTAGAATTATTATCAATAAACATCACCTGATCAATAATCTCAGAAACACTTAGATTCCTTTTAAAACCTGAAACCGCACTTGAACAAAAAACACAACCGAATTTACATCCTACTTGAGATGAAATACAACCAGTAAGCCGCTCCTCAGCAGGAATTGCTACAGACTCTATCAAACTTTTATCGCTAAGCTCAAAAAGATATTTCTTAGTTTCATCTCGAGAAATTTGTTCTTTTACTAACTTAAACTGGGAAATAAAACAATTCGCATTTAATTTTTCCCGCAAAGAAGTAGACAGATCAGACATTTTATCAAAGCTATCAATTCTTTTATGGTAAATCCAAGAAAAAATCTGTTTAGCATGAAATGGTTTTATCTGCCAACTAACTAATAGCTGTTCTAATTCTTTAATATCTAAATTTTTAATATTTATCTTTTCCATTTTTTCATTCAACTCGTTAAGATACCTGTTTTAACCCAACAATACTATAAAATAAATTTTTAGTAGAGAGCTTTTCTACTACTCTAACTTCATTAATTTTATTTTTAAATAACATTACAACTACTAACCTTAAAATTGACGATAAAACAAATAAACTCAATAATTTAAATCCCAAAACTAATGGCATTTTATTCGCTAAAAAACCTCCTAATAAAGCCCCTAAACAAACTCCAACGCCATTACAAGCATGAAAATAAGCTAAACACCGTACACGTTTCTGTTCACTTGCAACATCATAAACGAAATTCACAGCACATAAATTAAATCCTGCCCAAACTGCTCCACCAAAAGCCTGCACAAAAAACAAATAGTAAGGACTATTATTAATCAACCAAAGTAAAGGCAAAATTGCAATAATAAGTCCACAACGTTTCAAAATTTTCCAATTACCTATCTTATCGGCTAATTTTCCCCATCTTTGAATAGTTAAAATAGTAAAAATAGT
>CAYQXW010000103.1:0-6828 GCA_964421615.1 uncultured Planctomycetales bacterium | reverse complement strand
AATATATTATTGGTTTAAAAAAATAAAGAGGATTTGATGGCTAAGCTAACATTGAATCAAATAGAGAATATTTTACAGGATCAAGTTGCAATGATTACTGCGACGAAAAAAGAAAAGATTACTATGAATGAACCTATTCATAGTTTCGGTATTGATTCCTTAGGTTTTATTGAGTTGTTAGTTTTTATAGAAAAGCAGTTTAAGCTTAAGCTTATGGAATCTGGACTGACAAAAGATGATTTTAAAACGATATCTTCTCTTGCCAAGTGTATTGTAAAATTACTGCCAGATGAATAAAAAATATTATTTATCAGGAATTGATTGGATTGTTAATGCTTTGGATTATTCAACGAAAAAGAAAACAGGCTGCGGAAATCTTTCACAGTTGGTTTTAGAATTAGACCGTTTAATTGATCCCAAGGATTTAGAATCAAAGTTGACCAAATTTTTAGAAAAGTTTCCAGTTTTAGACGGAAAAGTTGCTAGAGATTTTAATTTAGCTCCTTATTGGAAAATTCCTCGCCAAAAAAGTTCTTACAAATTGCCATTTGCGTATTTTGATTTAGCAGATGAAACTAATCTATTGGAAAGTTTTGCAAAATGTTTTGAATATTTAAATTTTCATAAAAAAACATATTTATATTTTTTACTGATTTCTACTAAGGAAAAATCTTTTTTAGTATTTACATTTGATCATAGGCTTTTTGATGCTTATGGCGCAGAGAGATTTTTGTTTTTATTTCAGAAATTTTTAACAGGAGAAAGCGTTAATGTTATAGGTTTTAAACCCCAAGGGCCTTTTTTGGAAAAATGGAAGGATAAGTTTTTATCAGGTCAGAGAATAAACCGGGTGTTTTTAAATTTAGCTCAAGGAAGTGGCGTTAAAGTTTTAGATTTGCCTAAACAATTAGAATATCATAATTCTAGATTTGAAATTATTTCTTTTGACAATCTGCAGTCGCAGAAGATTCTTGATAATGCTAATGAAAAAGCAGGTTATTTGATGACTATGCCGTATTTGTTAGCAGTTACTTTACAGGCGATGGCAAAAGCTTTTAAGGAAAAAAATATAAAAGAAGATACTTTTATTGTTCCGGTTTCAATGGATACGCGATTGAAAGATAAAATTGATGAAAAAGTTTTTTTTAATCATCTAGCTTTTATTATGCTGAAAATTGATGATAATCAGATAAAAGATACTCAAATTTTATTGGATACAATTAAGAAACAATTTTACGAGCAAGTGAAATGTAATGTTGCTAAAGATATGCAGCAGGCAAGTATGTTGACGCGTATAATGCCTTTATCTTTGATTGGAATTTTTTTAGGAGTACATTTAAAAGGCAAAAATGCTTCTTTGGGATTTTCTTTTATTGGTGAGGGAGCTTTTAAAGCGGATAAATTTATGCATGCAAATGTCCTGAATTTATTCCATATGCCGCTTGTGCCTGTTCCACCAGGGGTGGGAGTTTTTTTAAACCAGTATAATGGGAAAATCAGTTTAACGTTATCGTATATAAAAGATATTTTTACTCAAAATCAAGTTAAACAATTAATTGAAGATATAAAAAGTAATTTACTATTATGACGACTCAGAAAGTTCTTAATTATGATGTTGTTATTGTTGGTGCCGGTGTGGCAGGAATTTCTGCAGGAATAATTTGCGCAAGAAATAATTTGCGTACACTTATTGTAGAGAAAAATAGTTTTATCGGTGGTAGTGCTGTTGCTGCTATGCATAATTTTTTGTGCGGGTTATATCCTCAGGCTAAAACTTTTCCTAAAAAGAATCTTAATTCTAGTTTAGCTGTTGAGATTCAAGATCGTTTAAGAAAGCTTGATGCTTCATCTAAAATTATTCAGAAAGGTAAAGTTTGGGTTTTAAGTTTTAATCCTGAAATTTTTTCTAAATGTTTTGATAATCTTATTGCAGAACATAAGAATTTAGAAGTTTTTCTGAATTCATCGATGGTTTTAGTAAAAAAAACGAATAAACAAATAAAAGAAATTCAAATTAAGAAAAATAATACAAATTTTGCCGTTTTTCCTAAGGCGGTTATAGATTGCAGCGGTGAAGCAGTAGTTTCTAAGTTGGCTAAAATAAAATTTTATAAAATTAAAGTTACGCAGCAGCCGTTATCAGGTTTTACTATAAAAGTTATTAACGTTAAAAAAGACGTTATGCTTGCCTATAAGCTTCTTTATTTTTTAAATACTCTAGTTTCAGCTAGAAAAATAAAAAAGTATTTTAAATTTACGAATTTTGCTGATTTAGGAAATAATGAAGTGTTGATAAAATTTAATTTTCCACAAAATTTTCAATATTCACAAGCAAAACAAGAAGTTTTAGGTGTTTTTAAATTAATCCAAAAAAACTTAGATTGTTTTAAACAGTCTAAAATTAAGTTTATTTCTCCTGAATTAGCGCATAGGCAGCAAGATATGATGGTTGGGCAGTATACTTTAACCCAGCAGGATGTTTTAAAATCAAAAAAATTCAGTGATGCAGTAGTGAAAGCTAATTGGCCGATTGAATTCTGGGATAAAAATAAAGGCCCGCAGTATAAGTATCTTGCTGAAAATGAGTATTATGAAATTCCTGCGGGTTGTTTGAAATCAAAATTCGTTGATAATTTATATGCTGCTGGTCGGTGTATTAGTGCAGCTCCTGAAGCATTAGCATCAGCTCGAGTTATGGGGAGTTGTATTGCGCTTGGAGAGCAAGCTGCTCTTGCAGTTTTAAAAGAAATTTAGTAAAATATTGTAAATGAAAATATTATTAGTTAAACCATACTTAGAACTCGCAATATCTAAAGCGCTTCATCAGAGTTTTTTGCATCTGGAACCTTTGGAGTTGGAGATTCTCGCAGCAGTAGTTCCTCAAGAAGATGAAGTAAAAATTCTTGATTTAACCGTAATTAAAAATCCTTTAAAAAGATTTATTCAAGAATTAAAGTTTTATAGCCCTGATATTGTTGGGTTGACCGGTTTTAGTTCTAATGCTCAAGCTGTTAAAAAACTTGCTCAAATCATTAAGAGAGAGCTGGGAAAATCTTTAGTTGTTGTGGGTGGTATCCATGCTACTATTGTTCCCCACGATTATGATATTCCAGAAATAGATTTGATTGTCAGGGGAGAAGGAGCGAGTGTTTTTTCTGAAATTATAAGAAAGTATAAAGAAAATAATGAATTGTTTTTTGATTCCAGGTGTTTATCCAGGAAAGATCCAGATTTTAAAGAAAAATTGTATCGGAATCCTCCGGTTTATCCTCCTATAGATACAATCCCTTTAGCAAAAAGATATCTTGTAGATAGGAAAAAATATTTTTGTACGTGGACTTCTAGTCCGAATCATTGGTTAAATACTATGTTTCCGCAGGTAGCTTCTGTGCGTACATCTATTGGATGTGCTTTTAAATGTTCTTTTTGTGTAGTGCATCACATTATGAATGGGAAATATTTGCAGAGAACTCCTAAGGACGTTGTAGATGAAATTGAATCTTTAAAAGAAAAATATATTTATTTTCTTGATGATGAGATGTTTCTTAATGTTGAGAGGGCAAAACAGATTGCGCTTTTAATAAAAGAAAGAAAAATTAAGAAGTACTATAGTAGTTGGGCAAGAAGTGATACTATTGTTGCACATCCGGAAATTTTTAAGTTATGGAAAGATGTAGGATTAGATACTGTTTTTGTCGGGCTAGAATCTTTTGATGAAAATCAGCTTAAAGAGTTTAAGAAGAAAGCAAACGTAGAAACTAACAAAAAAGCGGTTGAAATTTTAAAAGGTTATAATATTACTTTACATGCTGCTTTTATTGTAATGCCGCAGTGGACAGCTGAAAATTTTGTGAATCTTGCGCAAACGGCAAAAGAACTTTCTCCAGCTGAATTTACTTTTACTGTTTTGTCTCCTTCGCCGGGAACACCTTTTTGGCAGGAGAATAAAGATAAGTTTATTTGTGATCCATATAAATATTATGATTGTATGCATGTACTTTTACCGATTAAACTGCCTTTGAAGAAATTTTATTGGTATTTTAGTAATCTTTATGCTGTTGTATTAAGATACAATCCTTTGCGGATGAAAATGATTTTTGTGCCTCCTAAAGATTTTATTCGTGCATTTGTTGAGGGGATAAAATTTATTTTTACGGCAAGAGCGATGTATAAAGATTATACACAAGAGAAAAATAATGAACATATTTGAAAAAATAAAAGAAGAAGTTGCGCCTTTTTTAGATAATACAGCGGTAGTTGAGTTTACTAGGAAAACAACTTATCGTGATTTGATAAATAAATCAGAATTAATTGCTGCAGATTTTAAAAATTTTAATTTTAATTCTTATGATAGGGTTGCTTTTATTTGTGAAGATAGTATTGAATATATTATTTTAAGTTTAGTGATTTTAAAGCTTAATGCTGTGGTTGTTCCTATTTCACCGTCGCTTTCTTGGGATGAGATTAATAATGTTTTGGATAGAATTGATGTTAATTTTGTTTTGTTCGATGAGAGTGTATATAAATCTGAATCTGCGCAGAAAATAAATTTAGAAAAATATGGATTTATAAAAGGATTTTGTATTTTAAAAAGATCTGCGGTAAATTCTCTTCCAACTGAGTATGTAGATTTAGATCCTGCATTTATAAGGTTTTCTTCTGGGACAACTGGTGCAAGTAAAGGAGTTGTTTTATCTCATCAGGATATTATAGATAGGACTGATGCTGCGAATAGAGTTTTAAAAATTACATCCCAGGATCAGATTGTATGGGTGCTTTCAATGAGTTTTCATTTTGTGGTAACGATTTTATTATTTTTGAGAAAAGCTGCAACTATTGTTTTGTGTACTCAAGAATTTCCTCAAAGTTTAATTGAGGCTCTTAATTTAAACAAAATCACATTCTTATATGCTTCGCCGTTTCATTATTATTTAATGCTAAAATCTGATGATTTTAATTCTGGGATGCTTAAAAATATTAGAATGGCAGTTTCAACTGCAATGAAGCTTTCTGTAGATTGTGCGTTGGAGTTTAATAAAAAATTTAATATAGTCTTAGCAGAAGCCTATGGAATAATAGAGGTGGGGTTGCCATTTATTAATACTTCTGGGAATGTTACAAAGTTTGGTTCGGTGGGGAATCTTTTACCGGCTTATCAGATGAAAATTGTTGATGATGATGAGCAAGGTGTTGGCACCGTTTATTTAAAAGGTAAGGGAATGATGAGTGCTTATTTTTCTCCTTGGCAGAATCGTAGTCAAATTTTAGTTGATGGTTGGTTTAATACTGGAGATTTAGGTAAAGTTGATTTTGATGGTTATTTGCATATTGTAGGCAGAGTGAAAAATTTAATTAATTTTTCTGGAATGAAAATTTTTCCTTACGAAGTCGAAGAAGTTATTAATAAATTTGATGGTGTTTTAGAGTCTTATGTTTATGGGCAGGAGCATTCGCAGTATGGGCAGTTGCCTTGTGTGCAGTTAGTTGTAAAGGATAAAAATAGTTTTGATGTTCAGCAGTTACGTAAATTTTGTTATCAGAATATGGCTCAATATAAAGTACCAAAAGATTTTATTATTGTAGATAACTTGCCGAAAACAATAAGTGGAAAGATTAAAAGGGATACTTTTTGAATAGCCGCCTCCACCTTGGAAGTGGAAATATTATCACTTCCAAGGTGGAGGTGGTTAAGCAGTATAAAAAAATTAAGGAGGATTTTATGGCAGCGACAAATGAAAAGATGGTTAGTGAATTTGGACGGAGTTTTGTGAAATACTGTATTATTCTTATGGTTTTATGGTTATTTAAAGCTATAATTTTTCGTTTTGAAGTTTTTAATGATAGCAGATTTTTTGATACGCGGTTAGATTGGTTGGATGTTATTGGTTCTGCTATTCATGCGATTATATTAATTTTTACTATTAAGTTTGGTTTTGATCTTGAACGCCGTTATGAAATTGTAAATTTTCCTAAAGCAATGACGATATTAAAGTGGATAGCAATTGTTATGGCTGTTATGATTGCTTATACATCTTTTGATAAAGTTGTTTATAGAATTGTAGATACTAAAACAATAAAGAAAGATTATAATATGATTTTTTTAATTTTAACTTTAATTGTTTTAGTGCGTTTTGCTATTTTAGTGTTTTCCAATTTTGATAAAATATCAGATTTTTTTACTGGAAAAATAAAAATGAATTTACGTGTTCCAGTAGCAGAAGATGATGCTGAAGTTGTAGATAATAAAGAAAAGAAATGTGCTTGTGGAAAAGTTATGGTTGAGGGGGATAAGTTCTGCAGTGGTTGTGGAGCTAAAGTCCAATAGCTAAAGGCCGATACTTATATAGGTATTATATTATTATAACCTAAGGAGGGGTGAAGTGAAAAAGTTTTTCGCTTTGGTCGGTGTTGGTGGTATGGTTATGTTTGCATCAGCAGTAGTTTGTGCTCAAGAAAATACAACAAATACTGATGCAGCAACAGAAGCAACTAATTGGAAACAAGAATTTTCACAAGATAAACAGGCTTTTCAAGAGCAGTCTCAAACAATGAAAGCTAATGCTCAAGCAGCACGTCAAGCTGAAGAACAATTGATGCAGCAGATTCAACAATCTATGCAAGCTGGTGATACGCAATCAGCTGAAAGTTTAAAAGCACAGCTACAAGAACTTCGTCAAGCCAATATGGCTCAGAAAGAACAAGATATTCAATCTATGCAACAGTTAAAACAAGATTTCAAACAAGATGTTCAATCAGCTAAGCAAGAAGGATATAATCCTCCAGGATACAATCCACCAGGACAAGGAGCAGGAAATCCTCCAGGATACA
>CAYQXW010000102.1:0-6894 GCA_964421615.1 uncultured Planctomycetales bacterium | reverse complement strand
ATGTTTACTGGAGGCTTAGGATTGCATTATGGTGCAGAAAAAGTTGGGATGACTATAATTCCGATAGGTGGAGGTAATACAAAAAGGCAAGTTCAATTGATGAAAGATTTTGGGACAACTGTTTTACATATTACTCCTAGTTATATTTTGCACGTACATTCCAAGTTAAAAGAAGAAGGTGTGACGTTAAAAGATTTAAAGTTAAAGAAAGCTTATTTAGGGGCAGAGCCTTATTCTGAAAACACTAGAAAAAAAGTAGAGAATTTATTTAATATTGATGTTTATAATTCTTATGGTTTGAGCGAGATGAATGGGCCGGGAGTTGCGTTTGAATGTACTCATAAATGTGGTATGCATGTCTGGGAAGATGCTTATATTATGGAAATAATTGACCCAAAGTCAGGTGAGATTTTGTCTGATGAAAAAGAAGGCGAAGTTGTTTTGACGAATCTGACTAGAACTGCGACCCCATTGTTAAGATATAGGACTAGGGATATTGCATTTTCTTATAAGGGTAATTGTAAGTGTGGAAGACTTCACAGGAGATTATCTAGAATTACAGGCCGAACTGATGATATGATGATTGTTAATGGTGTTAATGTTTATCCTTCCCAGATAGAACAGGTAATTATGCGTATCCCGCAAGTTGGGACTAATTACCAGATTTATTTAGAAAAGGAAGGGACTTTAGATAAATTAATAGTAAAAGTAGAAATTTATTCAAAAATGTTTAAGGGTGATTTATCAGAAATAGATTTATTGAAAGATAAAATAAAAGATGAGTTAAAAGCTTCTATTGTTATCAATCCGATAGTAGAGTTGCATGAACCGGGAAGTTTACCAGTTTTTGAAGGTAAAGCCAAGAGAGTTGTTGATATGAGAGAAAAATTATAGGAGGAGAGTATCAATGGCTAAACAATTAAATATATTTGTTGAAAATAAACCAGGTCGTTTGAAGTCTATTACTGAAATTTTATCTAATAAAAAAGTTAATATAATTTCTTTTACTGTTCAGGATAGAGGTGATTTTGGTTTAATGAAATTATTGATTGATAAGCCTGATGAGGCATATTTGGCTTTAGCTGATAAAGGGTATGCTTGTGCTTTAAAAGATATTGTCGCTGTTTCAATCAAAGATAAACCAGGTAATCTTTTCAAATTAGCTTCAGTTTTGTTGGAACATAAAATTAATGTAGTGGATACGCATGGTTTTGTAATTGATCCTACCAAAAATGGAATTTGTTGTTTAGAAGTCAAAGATGCTGCAGGAATAAAAAAACTTTTACAAAAAGAAGGTTTTAAAATATTGGATGATGTTCAGCTCTCCGATTAATTATTAGTTATTCAAATAAATAGTTTTTCTAAAAGGAGATTTATTTGATTATTGATGTTCATACCCACGTTTGGCCAGATAAAGTATCAGAAAAAGCTAAAGAGTTTTTAGAAAGTTCTTATCAAGTAAAAATGACATGTAATCCCACATTAAATAATCTTCTTTGTCATATGGATAAGAATAAAATTGATATAAGTGTTATTTGTGCTGTTGCGACTTTGCCCAATCAAGTACGGTCAATAAATGATTGGCTTTTTACTATAAAAAACCCGCGAATAAAAATTTTTGCTTCATTGCATCCTTTTTATAATGATTGGCAGGATGAATTAAAAAGGATTAAAGAAAATGCTTTAGGAATAAAATTTCAACCAGGTTTTCAGGATTTTTTTATTGATGATGAAAATGTTTTTGAAGTTTATCAAAAAATTGAAGAGCTGCAAATTCCAGTTTTATTCCATTGCGGGGAAGAATTATCTGAAAAATTAAAAGTGCGATCAGATCCGATTAAAGTTTTAAAGGTTAAAGAAAAATTTCCTGAAATGCAAATGATTGCTGCCCATTTTGGTGGGTTTAGGCAATGGACTGAAGTTAAGAAACATTTGCTTGGGAAAAATATTTATTTTGATACATCAGCCTTTTTCGGTCATTTAGAGGATAATCTTGTTATTGAAATGTTAAGAAGCCATGCAAGTGATTTTCTTCTTTTTGGGACAGATTTTCCTTTAATCGATCAGATAAAAGATATAGATTTTTTAAATAAAGCTGGGTTAGAAAAAGAGTTAAAGGAAAAAATATTTTTTAAAAATGCAAAACGGTTATTTGGTTTATAATATTATTTTAATATGATATAATAAATAAAATTTCCAAACGGAGGATATTATGAAAAAACTTTTTTTGGTTTTTGCATGTTTTTTTATGGCAGTAAGTTTAGTTTTGGCTGCTGAATCTAAGGAATTTATTTTTTCATCTGATTTATTGGAAAGTTTGAATTATGCTCAGAAATCAATGGATGTTTATGTTACAAAAGTCGACCAAATAGAACAACGGTTAGATGTTACTCTTAAGGCGACTAAAGAGCTTGAGGCTGCTAAAGATGTAATAAAAAATTATATAGCTGATGAAAATGATAAAATTAAAACTATTTCAGAAGGTGTATTAGTTGGTATAGAAGTTTTAATTGAAAATAACCAGAAATTGATTGATCTTGTCAAAAAAATTCAGAATTCAGATCCCGCCGCAATAAAATCTTTCGATACCGAATTTACAAAAATAAAGCAGAATACTCAAAGTGGTTGGGAGATGATTGCTTTATCGTCTAGCCATTTATTTTACGTTATTGCTAATCCGGAAGCTAAACCTGAAAATTTAAAAAATAGGATTGAATTTAAAATAAGTGTACAGGAAAAAGAAAAACTTTTTTCTAAAATTAATAGTTACTTTAAAGAAAAAATTAAAAAATACGATAGGTTTAAGGTTTTAGAAAAAAAAGGGAAGAAAACCGAACCACAAGATCAAAATTATTTAAGTTTTACTTTGGCTAGGATTAGAGATATGGTTACAGTAGATAATTATCAGGATGCTAAAGAAAAGGAGCTGTTGAAATAACATGAACAAAACCAATTACGGTCAGTCTTTATTATCTAGTTATTCTGCAAGTAAGTGGAAAAAAATAGGTGTATCTAAAAGGTCTGGTGTTGTTGTGCCACTATTTTCTGTTTATTCTCAAAATAGTTGTGGAATTGGAGAAATTAGTGATTTACGATTAGTTATTGATTGGTGTAAAAAAACAGGGAATAGTGTATTACAGCTTTTACCAATGAATGAAGTGAGTTCTACATTATGTCCATATGACGCGATTAGTTCTTTTGCGTTAGAGCCAGTTTATATTTGTCTTGATAATATTTCTTGTAATAAAAATAAAGAGATTAAAGATAAAATTCTAAAACTTAAAGAAACTTTTCCAGTAGGTAAGCCGCATGTTGATTATCGAATTCGTAATGAAAAATTAAAAATCTTATGGGAAATTTTTGAAAAATCAGATTTAAATAATGATTCTTTTAGTAAGTATCAACAAGATAATTCATATTGGTTGGAAGATTTAGCAGCTTTTAATGTTTTGAAATATCACCAAGCAGGAAGAGCATGGTATGAGTGGGAAGAGAAATTTAAAAATAGAAATCAGGCTGCTTTAGAGATTTTTTTAAAAGAACATAGTAAAGAAATTGTATTTCAAAAATGGTTACAGTGGAATTTATATATTCAATTTAAAGATATCCGTGAATATGCAGTTTCAAAAGGAGTTCTTTTAAAAGGGGATCTGCCTATATTGGTGTCGCGTGATAGCGCTGATGTTTGGGCGCATTCTGAATTTTTTAAAATGGATTTTGTTGCAGGAGCTCCTCCTGATATGTATTGTGCTAAGGGACAGCGTTGGGGGATGCCAACTTATAATTGGGGAGTAATTTTTTCTGATGGAGCAAAATATTTAAAAGAAAAATTAAAGTATGCACAGAATTTTTATGATATTTTACGTGTAGATCATGTTGTGGGATTATTTAGAATCTGGAGTATTAATTATAATGAACCTTTAGAGAATAAAGGGTTGCATGGTTTTTTTGATCCTCAAGATCAGAGTCAGTGGGAATATTTAGGTAAAAGAATACTTTCTTTTATGGTGGATAATACTGATATGCTTTTATGTGCTGAGGATTTAGGGGTTATTCCGGCAGAATGTACAAAAACATTGAAGCAATTAGGTATTCCTGGAAATGATGTGCAGCGTTGGGTTAAGGATTGGAATGTACGGCATGATTTTTTACAGCCAGAAGAATATCGTATGCTTGCTGTTTCAATGCTGTCTACTCATGATAGTACTAATTGGGCGGCGTGGTGGAATAATGAAGCTGGGACAGTGGATGAAGGTCTTTTTATGCGCAAATGTTTACAGCGTGGGATAGATTTTGAAAGCGTCAAAAAACAGCTTTTTGATGATAAATTATCTATGCATGGTAGGTTGCGTTGGTATAATAGTATTTATTCTAGTGATGTGATGGTAGGAATTTTAGGTAAACGTAGAGAAGAGTTGATGGATTTTATTGATATTTATGATAATACTTTTGGAGAAAAAGAAAAACTTTGGACTTATTTGGGGATGGATGGGGCAATGCAGGAAAAAGCAGATAATGACTTAATTCTACGTATTTTTCAAAGTGTATTATCTTCTGAATCTGTGTTTTGTATTAATCTTATTTGGGATTTACTATTTTTAGGTGATATTCTGCAGGCAGATCCTTATCAGTATAGGATTAATATGCCAGGAACTGTAAGCATGCAAAACTGGTCATTAGCGATGCCGATTTCATTGGAAGATTTACTGGACCATAAATTTTGTTCTAAATTAAAGAGTATGGTTAAGGATTCGCAAAGATTATAATTTAATTTGCAAGGGAAAGGATTTGGTTTATAATTAAATATTATGAAAGAACTAAAATATTTATTAAGAGAAAAAGATATTCCAAGAAAATGGTATAACGTTGTAGCTGATTTGCCTTTTGAATTACCGCCACCAATTCATCCTGGGACGAAAAAACCTTTACAGTCAAAAGATTTAAGTGCAATTTTTCCTGATGAATTAATAAAACAGGAGATGAGTACGCAAAAATGGATTGATATTCCCGATGATGTTTGGAATATTTATCAGATATGGAGACCTACTCCTTTAAGAAGAGCGCAGAGACTAGAGAAAATCTTAAAAACTAAATGTAGAATTTATTATAAAGATGAAAGTGTTGCTCCTGCAGGTAGTCATAAAGCAAATACAGCAGTTCCTCAGGCTTATTATAATAAAAAAGCTGGAATTGCTAGATTGACTACAGAAACTGGTGCTGGGCAATGGGGGAGTGCTTTAAGTTTCGCTTGTAATGTTTTTGGTTTAAAATGTCGAGTTTATATGGTTAAAGTTAGTTATCATCAAAAACCATTTCGTAGATCTTTAATGCATATTTGGGGATCTGATGTTATTGCTTCTCCTTCTGAAGTTACAGATTGTGGAAAAGAAATTTTAAAAAATGATCCACATTGTCAGGGAAGTTTAGGGATTGCTATTTCTGAGGCGGTAGAAGATGCAGTAAAACATAATGATACTAATTATACGTTAGGAAGTGTTTTAAATCATGTTTTGATGCATCAGACGGTAATAGGCTTAGAAGCTAAAATGCAATTGAAGATGTGTAAAGAAAAACCTGATTATTTAGTTGCTTGTGTTGGAGGTGGAAGTAATTTTGGTGGGTTTGCTTTCCCATTTGTTAAAGATAAAATAAAAAATCCTGAAATGAAGATTGTTGCGGTTGAACCATCAGCTTGTCCTTCGATGACCAAAGGTGTTTATGCTTATGATTTTGGTGATACTTCTTCAATGACGCCATTGTTAAAGATGCTTACTTTAGGACATAAATTTATTCCACCAGGAATACATTCAGGTGGATTGCGTTATCATGGTTGTTCCCCTTTAGTTAGTGCTTTATGCCAGCAGAAGATTGTAGATCCTGTTTCTTGTGAACAGTTGGATGTTTTTAAAGCGGCTTTAACTTTTGCTAAAGCTGAAGGAGTTATTCCTGCTCCTGAAAGTTCACATGCGATTAAAGCTGCAATAGATATTGCGCTTGCTAATAGTTCGAAAGAAAAATGTATTGTTTTTAATTTAAGCGGCCATGGATTTTTAGATTTATCTTCTTATGATAAATATTTAGAGGGGCAATTAACTAATTATGCTTTGCCTGATCATGAAATAGAAAAAGCTTTAAAAGATTTACCTAAAATTTAATTTTATGGAAAAAGAACTTATAATTGTTGGAGATAGAGTTTTAATTCAGCCTGAAAGTGAGCAGGATAAAACTGAAACTGGTTTATTTTTGCCGCAAGGCGTTAAAGAAAAAGAAAAGGTGCAAACTGGAACAGTAATAAAAGTTGGTCCTGGATATCCTTTGCCAACGCCAGATGATTTGGAAGTGGAGCCTTGGAAGGCTGCTAAAGGTGAAGATAAGTATTTTCCTTTGCAGGCAAAGGAAGGGGATTATTGTATTTTTTTAAGAAATGCTGGTATCGAAATTCAATTTGAAGGTAAAAAATATATTGTAGCTGCTCATTCTGCGATTTTAGCTTTGCTTAGAGATAAATTTTCGTCATAATTTTTTTTACTAGTTATTAAAAGTTTTAATAATGTTTTGGTAATTTATTTATGAAAGATTTTGAACTAATTCAGGAATGTATACAAGGTGATCCAAAAGCTTGGGATACATTTATTTCTAAATATTCCCGTCTAATTTATAACTATATTTATTCTGTTTTAAAAGATAATAATCAAAATAATTCCGAAGATAAAGTTCAAGATATTTTTCAAGAGTTTATCTGTGTTTTGATTAAAGATGATTTTAGGAAATTAAAAGTTTTTCAAGGGATTAATGGTTGTTCTCTTGCCAGTTGGGTCAGAGTTTTAACTGTTAATTTTGTTTTGGATCATGTAAGAAAAATGAAAAAAACTTATTCTTTTAATGATGATATGG
>CAYQXW010000101.1:0-6937 GCA_964421615.1 uncultured Planctomycetales bacterium | reverse complement strand
GATGGTTGAAGTAAATGTTGATGGGGCGCTGCAAGTAGTTTATGGCGCAGTGAATAAAGAAGTTGCTGCTAAAATTCTTGATAGCCATGTTGTGCATAAGAATTTGGTTAATGACCATATTTTTGAGTTAGAATACAAAGAAAGATAATTATGTCAGTTAAAACAATTCTTTTAAAGGATACAAGTTTTTCTTCTGAAGATATCTCTAAAGATTTTTATAATCGTTTGATTGATTGTTCTCGTCAGAATAATGTTCAGGTTAATGTTGTAAAAACTGCGGATATTGGAGTTTATAATCAGGGAATAGTCATAAAAATATTACCGGATAATGTTGTTTATGTGAATCTTAAAGATGATGATGTTTCAAGAATTATCCATGAGACTATTAAAGAAAATAAAGTTATTTCTGAGTTATTATTAAAAAGAAAAACTAAACAAATCAGAATTGTTTTACGTAATTGTGGTGAGATAGATCCTGAAAATATTGAAGAATATATCGGGGTAGGCGGATATTTAGGTTTGAAAAAAGTTTTGCTTGAGATGAGTCCAGAACAAGTTATTAATGAGATGCAAAAATCTGGGCTTCGTGGTAGAGGCGGTGCTGGGTATCCTACTTGGATGAAATGGAAGTTTGCCCGCGGTGTAGAAGCTAATGAAAAATATGTTATTTGCAATGGAGATGAAGGTGATCCAGGTGCTTATATGGACCGAAGTGTTTTAGAAGGAGATCCTCATTCCGTTATAGAAGGTATGATTATTGCGGCTTTTGCTGTTGGCGCAAAAAAAGGTTATTTTTATATTCGTGCTGAATATCCTTTGGCTGTTGAAAGAATTCAGAAAGCTATTAATGTTGCTTATGAAAAAGGGTTATTAGGCCAGAATATTTTAGGGACAAATTTTAGTTTAGATGTTGAAGTACGTTTAGGTGCAGGAGCTTTTGTTTGTGGAGAAGAAACTGCGTTAATTGCTTCTATTGAAGGTAAACGCGGAACTCCAAGACCTCGTCCGCCGTATCCTTCTGTTAAAGGATTATGGGGAAAGCCGACAGTTATTAATAATGTTGAAACTCTTGCTAATGTTCCTTTTGTATTTTTAAAAGGTTCAGAAAATTTTGCGACGATAGGTACTCAGAATTCTAAAGGCACGAAAGTTTTTGCGATTACCGGAAAAATAAAAAATTCAGGGTTAGTAGAAGTTCCGATGGGGATTACTTTAAGAGAAATTGTTTATGATATCTGCGGAGGTATCGGATCCGGAAAAGCGATTAAAGCTGTTCAGACCGGTGGGCCTTCAGGCGGAGTTATTCCTAAAGATTATTTAGATACACCAGTTGATTATGATACTTTAGCTAAGCTTGGTTCTATTATGGGGTCAGGCGGTATGATTATTATGGACCAGGATGATTGTGTGGTTGATATCGCTAAATTTTATTTAGGTTTTTGCGTCGATGAATCTTGCGGTAAATGTGCTCCATGTAGAATTGGTGGAACACAGATGCTAAAAATTTTGGAGAAAATTTCAGAGGGTTTAGGGAAGATGGAAGATATTGTGCAATTGAAAAGAATTGCTTCTTCTATGCAGAAAGCTTCGTTGTGTGGTTTAGGGCAGACTGCAGCAAATCCTGTTTTATCAACAATTAGATATTTCGAAGAGGAATATAAAGACCATATTGTTAGCAGAAAATGTACTTCTCATAAATGTTCAAAATTAGCAATGTATACTATTATTCAGGATAAATGTAAAAGATGTTCTTTGTGCCAAAAACATTGTCCGGCACAAGCGATACCTGGAAATAGGGAAGAAGGTTTTGTTATAAATCAGGAAAAGTGTGTAAAATGTGGGCAGTGCTTTGATGTTTGTAAATTTAAAGCTATAGCGAAAGAATAAATATGCCAAAAATAGTCCAAGCTAAAATTAATGGAATTCTTGTTCAAGTAGAATATGGTGTTTCTATTTTAGATGCAGCTAAAAGTGTACAGATTAAAATTCCTACACTTTGTAAACATCCAGATTTACCTGCTTCTGCTGCTTGTGGTATTTGTATCGTTAAGGTAAAAGGCACGAATAAGATGTTGCGTGCATGTTGTACTCCTCTAGAAGAAGGTATGGAGATTATTACGCACGATCCAGAAATTGTTGAGATTAGAAAAACAGTGATTGAATTGATTCTTTCTAATCATCCTAATGATTGTTTAAAGTGTGGACGTAATAATAATTGTGAGCTTCAGAAGCTTGCTGCTGATTTTGGGATTAGAGAAGAACCTTTTATGCAGTTTTTGAAAAAAATTCCTAAAGATACATCTACAGAATCTATAGAGCTTGAACCTCAGAAATGTATTCTTTGTGGTCGATGTGTGGAAGTTTGCCAAGATAATCAGGATGTTTGGGCGTTATCTTTTATCGATAGAGGTATTCGTACTAGAATTTCTCCTGCTGGTGAAATTCAATTGAATGATTCTCCTTGTGTAAAATGCGGCCAGTGTTCTGCGCATTGTCCTACTGGTGCGATTGTTGAAAAAGATGAAAATGTAAAAGTTTGGGAAGCTTTAATGAACCAAGATAAATATTGTGTGGTTCAGATTGCTCCGGCAGTTAGAGTGGCGATTGGTGAAGCTTTTGGTTTTCCTGCAGGACAAAATTTAACTTATAAATTATATGCTTTATTAAGAAGAATTGGTTTTAAAGCAGTTTTTGATACTAATTTTGCTGCTGATGTAACTATTATGGAAGAAGCTAGTGAATTTAAAGATAGACTTTTAAAAGGGCATAAACCTTTGCCTTTAATTACATCATGTTGTCCGGCGTGGGTAGATTATATGGAAAAATTTTATCCTGATATGACGGATCATTTTTCTTCATGTAAATCTCCTCATGAAATGTTGGGTGCGCTTTCTAAAACTTATTATGCGCATAAAAATGGCATTGATCCTTCGAAGATGTTTATGGTTTCCATTATGCCATGTACTGCTAAAAAATACGAAGTAAAAAGAAGTAATGAAATGTATGCATCAGGGTTTCAAGATGTAGATGTTTCATTGACTACGCGTGAACTTGTGAGAATGATTAAGCAAGCGGGAATAGATTTTAATTCGTTACCTGATCAGGATTGTGATTTGATGTTAGGTGAATATGCTGGCGCTGGAGTAATATTTGGAGCAACTGGTGGCGTTATGGAAGCAGCATTAAGAACAGCATATCATTTTGTTACAGGTAAAGAACTTGGTAAAGTTGATTTTGAAGCGACTCGTGGATTAAAAGGCGTGAAAGAATCAGAAGTTGATGTTGATGGCACAAAAATTAAAATTGCTGTTGCACATGGTTTAAATAATGTTAAGTATGTTTTAGATAAAGTAAGACAAGCCAAGAAAGAGATGAAAGAAACTCCTTACCATTTTATTGAAGTTATGGCTTGCCCCGGTGGTTGTGTTGGTGGTGGTGGACAACCTTATATGGTTACAGATGAGTTAAGGTTGAGTAGAGCAGTAGGATTATACCAAGACGATAAAGATAAAAAAATTCGCTGTTCGCACCAGAATCCGCATATTCAAAAACTTTACCAGGAATTCTTAGATCATCCTTTAAGTGAGAAGTCAGAACATTTGTTGCACACGACTTATTCTGGTAAATCGAAGTATCGTAAATAAAATTAATGCGTGTTTTAGTTACAGGTGCAACTGGATTTATCGGTAAAAATCTTGTTGATGCGTTATTGTCACAAAAACACGAAGTTTTCGCGTTAGTCCGTCCGACGAGTAATTCTGATTATTTAAAATCCAGAAATGTTAATTTAGTTATAGGTGATGTTGTTGATTTTGATTCTTTAGTGAAATTGATTTCTTATGGTTTTGATGCAGTGTATCATTGTGCAGCTTATGTAGACGATAAAAATTGGGATAAGCTTTACCAGGCAAATGTTATAGGAACAGATAATGTTTGCCGTTTTTGTTTTGAAGCAAAAATAAAAAAATTAATATATTTAAGTTCGGTATCGGTTGTAAGCGGGAATCTTATTGATCCTTTGCAGGAAGATCTGCCATATAAATTTTCTAACCTTTATGGAAAATCAAAGATGATGGCGGAACAGAAAGTTATGGAATATAGGGCCAAAGGTTTAGCGGTTGCGGTTGTAAGGCCTTGTATGATTTATGGGGAAGATGAACCGCATATGCTTGCTATACTTTTTGGGCTTTTAAGAAGAAGAATGCTGCCAATTGTCGACGGTGGAGAGTATAAATTTCATTTAGTGTATATTAAAAACGTTGTAGATGTTTTGATTATGGCTTTGCATAATGAAGCATTATTCAAGGATACTTTTTTTGTTGCAGATGAGGAAGTGTTAACGACAAAAGAAGTATTTTTTACTTTAGCACAATCTATTTGTGCTAAAAGTCCAGTTGTGATTCCTAAAAAATTAACTCCTTTCTTAACAAGTTTACCGTTTGTGGGTAAACGTCTGAAGTTTTTTCTCAAAGACAGATCTTATGATATTTCTCGTTTGAAAAGTATTGGGTGGAAAGCCAAGTATCATGCACAAGATTCATTGTTAGCTTCGGGACGAGCTTGGTATTTGAAGAGAAAATAAATTTTAAAGTTTGGTTTAAAAAAGCTATTGTTTACGCACGAAAAATTATAGCCGTCTGCTACGGTTTATGTCTCATTCTCGTGGCACGATAGATACTTTGTGCCACTTCATTCGACATAAATCCTTGCAGACATTAAATAGCAGTATAACTATATGGCTAAATTTTTCTGATTGTGCTTTAAACAATAGCTTTTTTCTTTCCCCAAACTTCAAAATTTGGGTTAGGACTTCTTTTGCTTGACTGGAGATTCTAACTCGCCTATAATTTTATCATGGGAAAATTGGTAAGATTTGGTGTTTCATTGGATAAAGATTTATTGGAAAAGTTAGATGCACTTATGAAGGATAAAGGGTACACTAACCGTTCTGAATATTTACGTGATTTAGCGCGTGATGAGTTGGTAAAAAAACAGTGGGATAAGAATGAGGAAGTGGTTGCTACTTTAACTATTGTTTATGATCATCATAAACGTCAATTGATGGAAAAACTGACAGATTTACAACATGATTATGGCCATGCGATTTTAGTCAGTCAGCATATTCATATCGACCACCATAATTGTTTAGAGATAATTGCAGTACGATCAAAAGCTAATGATATTCAAGAGCTTGCGAATAAAATTAGAGCGGTTAAAGGGGTTAAACATTCTAGTTTGAATATGACAAGTTCTGGAGAGGGATTGATATTATGAAAGTATTAGTGACCGGAGGAGCAGGGTTTATTGGAAGTTGTTTGGTTAAGAAATTAAATTCTGTGGGCATTAGTGATATTGTGATCTGCGATAATCTTGGCAAGAGTGAAAAATGGAAGAATTTGGTCGGGAAAAAATATAATGATTATATTGATAAACTCAAACTTTTTGATGAATTAGATAAAATAAAATCTGCAAAATATTTTGATCTTATTTTGCATATGGGGGCTTGTACTTCTACTACTGAAAGTAATGCGCAGTATATGATGGAAAATAATTTTGTTTTTTCCAAGCGCCTTGCGCAATGGTCTTTAAAAAAGAAAGCACATTTCTTATATGCTTCATCTGCAGCAACTTATGGTTCAGGCGAAAAAGGTTATGATGACAATGATGAGGTAAGTTTAAAATTAACTCCTTTGAATGTTTATGGATACTCCAAACAGCTTTTTGATGAATGGGTTATAAATAATAATTTGAATAAAAAATTTACCGGTTTTAAATTCTTTAACGTGTTTGGGCCGAATGAATATCATAAACAGGATATGCGTTCTGTAATCTGTAAAGTGTTTCCGATTGTTAAATCTGGTCAGCCGATGCGCTTGTTTAAATCTTATAATAGTAATTATAAGGATGGGCAACAGCAACGGGATTTTGTTTATGTTAAAGATGTGGTAGAGGTAGTTTATTATTTTATTGAAAATTTAGGAAAAAAAGGAATTTATAATTTAGGTACTGGTAAAGCACGCAGCTGGAATGATATTGCCAATGCTTTATTTGCGGCTTTAGATAAACAACCGAAAATTGAATATATTGAGATGGACGAAGTTCTCAAAGATAAATATCAGTATTTTACCGAAGCGAATTTGTTTAAACTTAGAAAAGCAGGATGTAAGCATAAGTTTATGAGTTTGGAAGATGCGATTAAAGATTATGTAGGATATCTAAGTAATCAAAGTTATTTTTAAATGTTAGATGGAATTATTCTTATCAATAAGCCGCAGCGTAAAAGTTCTCACGATATTGTTTATATCGTTAAAAAAAGATTAGAAATAGGCAGAGAAAGAAAAGTTGGGCATGCTGGAACCCTTGATCCTTTAGCCACGGGTGTTTTAGTGGTTTTGGTCGGTCAGTACACGCGGTATTTTGATAAATTTCTGGAATTTGATAAAGAGTATATTGCGACTATTAAGTTAGGGGATAAGACAGATACCGGAGATTGCGTTGGTAAAATTATCGACCAGAAATCTTATACGCATATTACTAGAGAATTAATTGATAAAGTTTTAGAAAAGTATGTTGGTGAAATTTTGCAGGTGCCGCCAATGTATTCTGCTGCTAAAAAAGATGGTAAACCTCTTTATAAGTTTGCAGTAAAAGGCAAGCATGTTGAGCGGGAAGCAAAAAAAATTAAGATATTAGAATTGAAATTGTTAGAATTTAATCTTCCTCAGATTAAATTACAGGTGCGATGTTCCAAAGGAACTTATATCCGCCAGTTAGCAGAAGATATCGCCCAGGATTTGAATACTTTTGCTCATGTTGTTGAATTAACCCGTCAAAGTGTGGGACCGTTTCATATTGATCAATGTATTAATCTTGATCAAATCGGCCAACGGGGCCTCCCAGGGCGGTTTCATAACCATAAGCGGTTCGGAAGAATGAA
>CAYQXW010000100.1:0-6953 GCA_964421615.1 uncultured Planctomycetales bacterium | reverse complement strand
AATTTCTTTCCTTCAGAAACAGTAATAGTAATCAACCAAAATGTACCTTTAGCAGCTGTTTGAAGACCATATTCAGAAGTTGCATTAATAAAACCTTGCTTATTATAAAAAGTCTTAATTCTTTCCATATCTTCTTTTAAAACTTCCTCAGCCAAAACGCCTGAACCAAAAAGCCAAGCTTGTTTTGTTTTAAGAAGCTTTAAAATTTTCCCGTCAGAGAAATTATAATTACCTTCTATATAAATCTTTTTTACTTTTTTCTTCTTCCCTTCATTAACTTTAAATTCTACAACAGCTTTATTGGTTTCTTCATTTACTTTTAACTCATGCTCAACCTGAACCTGTCCAAAACCTTTCTTTTCATATAAACTTTTTATAGTAGCTACATCATCTTCTAAGCTAGGATAATCAATAGTTAAATTCTCTTTTGATGTAATTTTTTCTTTTAATTTATCATCTTTAAGCCCTAAACTCTTCACCCCTGTAAAAATAATTTTTTCAATTACAGGTCTCTCCACTACAGTAATTACAACCTTTAAACCATCTTTATAATCTTCAGTTTTAAATTTTATATCTTCAAAAAATTTTAAAGCATAAAGTCTTTTCAAATCCTCACTAGCAATATTTTCATGATACAACGCACCTACTCTTAATTTTAATTTAGCAATTATAATATTTGTACTTATAGTCTTATTGCCTTTAACTTCTATGGCAGTAATATTTTTTTCTACCAGCTTTTTTTCTATAGTTTTTTCAGGAATTGAAACTGCTTCAGAAACAGCAGATTCTTGTTGTGCTGAATCTTGGACTTGTGTTGGACTTGCCTCTTCTTCTTGTTTATTTAAATCAACAGAGGTTAACGCTTTTTCAATTGCATTTTCTTTATCTTGATCTGCTTCTGCGGAAATTTCATTAGTAGTTGAATTAGAAACCTCTTGCGCAAATAGAACATTACAAAAAAACAAGCTAATTGCAATCAGAAAAAGGTAAGTTTTTTTCATTTTTTTAGGGGTTAAAATTTGAATAAAATTTAACTCAAACCAGTATATCATAAACCTATTTAAAAGCAACAACTTTAATGCGAACTATTGCCATCTAATTTAACATCAGATTGCAAACCTAAAATTTCATCTTTTACAGCTAAAGGTTTTGTCTGTTGTATTGGTGTCTCTAAAACAGCTTCTACAAAAACATCAACTAACTGGGGATTAAATTGAGTTCCTTTATTTTTTACAATTTCTTTTACTGCATCATCTAAAGGAAATGCTTTTTTATAATCACGGCCTGTGGTTAAAGCATCGAAAACATCTGATACAGAAATAAGCTGTGCAGCCAAAGGAATAGAATTACCACCTAACCCATGAGGATAACCTTTCCCATCCCAACGTTCGTGGTGATATAAAATCCAAGGTAGGATTTCAGCAAAATCTTTAAGCGGCTTTAAGATATTTACACCAATAATTTCATGTTTTCGGATAAAATCAAACTCTTCATCCGTCAATTTATCTTTCTTATGCAATATTCCATCTGGAATACCAATTTTTCCCAAATCGTGCAAAAGCGCAGCACGCTTCAATTTTTCTTTATCATCTTCAGACCAATTTAATTTTTCTGCTAACTTCAAAGCATACGTCGCCACTCGCTGCGAATGCCCCTGGGTATAAGGATCACGTGCTTCAAGAGCATTAACTAAAGAATTGATTATTTGGAAAAAAGCATCTTTAGTTCGACCATGCTCTTTTTTTAAACTTTCATACAACGAAACTACCTGTCTGTTTTTTTCTTCAATATCCTGGTCTAAACTATCTAAAATTTCATCTTTACCTTTTGCTTTTATCCCTGCAGTATAAAGCAAATTAATGAAATCTTTATCGCTCATAACTACTAAATTAGTTTCACTTTTTCTCACTTGCTCTGAAACTACGTATAATATTTCATTAATTCGATATTCTTTTTTTATTAAAAAATTAGTAAGTTTTACTTTAATATTTAATTTTTTATGAGCAAATAAAACATTAAGGTTATTTTGCAGATAAATCATCGTAGTTTCTATTTCTTTTTTATCAAGCCAAAAAAAACCTACTAACTCTTCTGAAGCATACATTGCCCAAAAACTGTTCTTCAATGAAATAATCGGCAGGATATCCTGCCACATACTTTTAATAGCATCCAATGACACATTTTATACTTGATCTTTAATACCGGATAAGTTAATAAAAAAAACATACGGTTTGCGTAAATCAACTCTATCCATTTCAGTATTCAACCGGTAATAAAAATATCTAAGCGTAAAAATATTCCTGATAGGATCAATTGTAGCTTTATTTTTTATTTTACTAAGTTTTGTTAAAAATATCAGATATTTGTAACTACTTCCCAATGTAAAATATATAAAAACAAAAACTAAAACTTTGGAAAAATCAAAAGTCACTCCCCTTAAATTTAAAGTAAACAATAGACAATAATTCAAAATAATTAAACAAACGCTACAAAGCAACCCAAAATAAAACTCCATATATATTAAAATTAATCCGACTAATAAAAAAGACACCAATATTAAAAACCAAAAATTAAACTCCTTAAAAAAATTATTATTTAAAATATTCAAAATAGCATTTACATGAATAAATCCACCAGGCAATTCCCCTAGCGGAGTTAAAATCGTATCATGAAAAATAGTAGCTGCGGGATAAACAAGTACTAAACTATTTTTTAGAAAATCATTTCCATATAATGCTTTTAAATCTCCCAAGTTGTAAATCACATCAAAAAATCTTACAACCAACAACGCTTTATCTTTTTCTTCTTTAAAAAAATAATCATCAGTATGTTTTACTGAAAAATTCAAAAGATACTGTCCATCTTTAGAATTACTAAGAGAGGAAAGCATTGCCTGAGAATCGCCTTTCAAATAAGCTGCGGCCATCTGCAATGAAAAATGCAAATAATTATTTCCATTAATTTCCTGGACTAACTTAATTTTTCTGGCTTTATCATCCTCATCTGTTTTTAAAATATCAATAAAACCAATAGAATAAGCTGCTTGTTTTAAACTTTCTAACGGAAACAACGGAGTAATCTCAGATCTTTTTCTTTCATAAGTAAAACCTAAAACAATACTAGTTGGTTGAAGATTACCTGTTTTAACAGATGCAGATTTCAAAGATTCAATAAATTCGGTATCCTGCTGCGGATCTTCAGATTGCCCATGGAAAATAAAATCAAAACCAATAACCTTAGCCCCTTCATTATGCAAAACATTAACTAACGCAGCATAAATTGATCTTTTATTCCAAGTATTACTGCTAGGATCCATTTTTTGTTTTAATTTATTTATAGAATCCTCATCTACTCCAACAGCAATAATTTTAATCGGGTCTTGGAAATTTATTTTTTTGTTTTTTAAACGTTTTCGGTTTTCGGGATGGACATACCAATAAGCGGCATCATTAATAAAATTAAGTTTTTCTTTTGCAAAAATATCAAGCAGAAAAACACAAATCATTGCAAATAAACCAATAAATACTAATTTTATTTGATTAGAATATATTTTTGAAATTTTAAACCTCGTAAAATTTTAAATTTTATTTTTAAAATAATTACTCATTATTACAATGTTCATTATAACAACTACCAAAATTCCAACAACAAATATTCCGATCTTTTGCTAAATTATGTCTCGCACTCTGTATACACCCATATCTTAAAGTAGGATTAGTAAAACTTTGGCAAGCAGAATATGATTTTTCATAAGTTAAACAACAATTATGTTTACATGTAAGACAATCTTTAGCAATAGAAGTTCCTTTCCAAACAATACCTTGAGCATATTTTATAGGATGCAATCCGTGTTTTTTATGTCTTTTCATAATATCAGGAATCGTTGGAGGTAAAACTACTACCGCACTACTTGTACTAGCCGGATAATCAAAAATAACTTCACCTACAAAATTATCTAATTGCTCTCTATTAAGACCACGAATACCAGCATTCATTGCATAAGATATTTTATTTTCTGGAGCAATATCTTTACGGTCATCCGCAGGACAGATAAGAATATTTTTATTCCCTTTAGCTATTCTTAATAAAGAAATCTGCACACCTGCAGCATAAGCATAATTTCTATCAGCTAACCCCACAACAAAATAAGCTAATTCGGTTTTCCACTTGCTTTTATTATTCTGCATAACTTTAGCATATCCACGGTTTAAAGTATCTTGAGGTATTTGTGATAAAGTTGCAGGAACTGCCCCATGATCTAAAACAAATATTTCCAATGCCGCATGCAAAGTTTTCAAATTTGTATCACACACTTTTGCTTTTGATTCTTCCACATAATTCAAATATGCTGGAATTACTAAAGTAGCAAGAATCCCTAAAATCACCACAACTACAATTAATTCTATCAGAGTAAAAGATTTTTCCTTCTTCATAAATTTATACTCCTTCATTTTATAACTAACAGATCACAATAATGTACAAGAATCAAAATTATTTATACAATTATTAAGAATACACTTTCCTCCATCTGTCCCAAATTTATTCTCACAAGCATTAACACAGCTTGCACTAAAAGTCCCACCAGAATAGCAAAATTCCACACATTTAGTATACACATTTTTACAATTTTCTTTACAGATATTACAATTTGCACCTACCGAAGCCCCTGCCCAAATAATTCCCTCAGAAAAAGATCTACTACCAAAAGAATTATAATACCTATGGCGTTTCGCCAAATTATCCGGAGAAAAAAGAAAAGCTGTCTGATTAATATTTGCATCATATTCTGCAATTACAAAGTTGGTAAAACTAGCCAACTGCTCTTTGGTATAATTCTCAATACTTTTATTAATCGCATAAGATATTTTATTCGGATCTGTTCGTTTATCTGCAGGACAAATAAGAATATTTTTATTACCTTTTACTAATCTCAATAAAGATCCATTCCCTACCTGAGCATAAACATATTTTCTATCAGCAGAATCTACAACAAAATAAGCCAATTCTATCTTCCATTTATTTTTATTATTCTGCATTACTTTGGCATATCCACGATTTAACATCTCTTGAGGAATAAAAGATAAACTTGCTGGAACAGAACCTTGCTCCATAACATAAATTTCTAATGCAGAGTGCAACGCTTTTAAATTTGTATCACAGACTTTAGCTTTAGACTCTTCTACATAATTCCTGTACGCAGGAATTACCAAAACAGAAAGAATACCGATAATAATCACAATCACCATCAACTCAATTAAAGTAAATGCTTTTAAGTTTTTCATAATCAACCTTAATTAAATAAAGTTTTACAATTAATTTGACATCGGCTACTTAAACCAGGCCCCAAAGCGCTACAAGCAGAACATGAAGACCCTGAGCAAGAAGTCACGTTACAACTAGCCTGAGCACATTTACAATACGCATAATTACAATTATTTATACAAGTAATTTTATCTTTTACTCCACCAGCCCCACAACCAAAAGCAACTTGACCATAACCTTGAGTATCTACACCTTTTTTATGGCGCCTAGCAATTGTACCTGTAGTTATTGCAGCTACTGCGGGAGAATTTGCTGGAACATCGAATTCTCCAATCGAAATTTCGCCTGACAAAAATAGCTGACCTTTTGTCATATTCCGTATTGAATTATTAAAAGCATAAGAAATCTTATTCGCAATATTTCTTTTATCAGATGGACACACTAAAAGGTTACGATTTCCTCGAGCTAAATCCATCATACGTAAAGACTGCGCATGCGCATACCCTCTATCTAACAATCCTAAAGATAAATAAGCTAAATCTATCCTCCACTTATCTTTTTTATTCCCCATAACTTTAGCATAACCTCTATTTAAATATGCTTGTGGAATTTCTGACAGTGCCCCTGGAATAGAATCATTTTCACGCACATAAATTTCTAAAGATGATTGTAACGCTGCCAAATTAGTCGCACAAACCTTAGCTTTAGACTCTTCCATAATATTAGTATATGCAGGAATAACTAATGTCGCTAAAATTCCAAGAACAATAACCACAATCATCAATTCAATCAAAGTAAATGACCTTTTTTTATTCATACCCACTCCTTTTAAATTTATTCTTTAGTCACTGGAAACTGTGTTACTACTATATTATGCTGATTAGCCAACGATACTAAATTCCATGCTGTATCATTATGTATTCTAACTTGTAATTTCATTATTGCTGGAAACTGTCCACCAAAATCTTCTTTTCTCAACACATAACTTCCAGTAATTGTTGGATCACAAATCCCTTCACTAAAATGCGCCGCTCCTGCATTTGATAAACAATCAAAAGGCACTTTACACTCACCATCATACCAATCAAAGACTTTAGTGGAATCTTCACAATAACATCTTTCATGCTTCCACCGATCCGTTTTTTTTATAAATCCCGCAGGACAATCACATCCAGCATAAACTTTATTTCCTGAACCATTCCTGCCTAAAGTAAACTTGCACTCATTAGGATTAGGAGGAGACGGAGGATTTTGAGGATCCGGAGGATTTTCAGGTTCTTCTATAAGCTGGATATTAGTTGAACCAGCACCTCCAGGGAAAACCATACTCACTACATTACTTTTTTCTATATTATCAACAAATAATTTTGTTTTTACTTCGCCTTTTGGAATTAATTGTTTCGTTGATATTCCGTTTTTTACCGCTTCACTACAACTTCCACCTGAAGGATTTGAAGCATTCCAGTTATATGGGAGTGTTTTGTTTATTTCACTTGTTACTACTCGGATTGTCCAAGATACTAAAAGCTTAGATGTAGATCTAAATTCAGGGGATACCTTTACTTCTAATTCCAAATCAGCATAAGGTTTATAATCATCATTTCTACTACCCGGCAAATATTTACCACTTATTTGTTCTAATCCCATACAACAACTTTGAGATCCTTGACAATTTTCTATTACAGGCCATT
>CAYQXW010000099.1:0-6978 GCA_964421615.1 uncultured Planctomycetales bacterium | reverse complement strand
GTCCCCTTTAGCCACTTGGGTACCTGCCCATCAAATTTAAGCCGGCTATAGGATTTGAACCCCCGACCCGCTGTTTACAAAACAGCTGCTCTACCAACTGAGCTAAGCCGGCAAATTTTAAATACTTTTTTTAATTGCTTCAGGTAACTTATTTATTATATCAGATGCGATTAAACTTAGTTGAGTTTTTTCTTTAGCAGCTAAATCTCCTGCAACCCCATGAATCCAAACCGCAAATTTTGCTGCATCAAATAAGTTTAATTTTTGACCTATAAAAGAACCAATGATTCCTGCTAAAACATCACCACTACCTGCAGTAGCCATTCCAGGATTCCCTGACTTATTTATGTAATAATTTTTAGTATCAACTACAACAGTGTTGCTTCCTTTTAAAACAACCGTTATATTATAAGTAGTTGCTATGTTTTTTGCAACTACTTTTCTGTTTTCTTCTATTTCGCTTATAGATTTTTTTAAAAGTCTTGCCATCTCTCCTGGATGCGGAGTTATTACAATTGGGTGTTTTAAAATAGATTTTTTTCTTAAAACATCTAAATTATCGACGAGAGAATTTAAACCATCTGCATCAATAACCAAGGGTTTTTCTATTCTTAAAATTAATTTTTTTATAAAACTTTGTGTATCTTTATTTTGTGAAAGACCAGGTCCAACAATTACTACATCAATATTTTTTTTAATAAATTCTATTATTTTACCTAAAGCTTTTATTGAAATTGTACCTTCCTTTGTTTCCAATAAAGGAAAAGTCATTATTTCTTTTAGCTTTATTTTAATAATTGAACTGTTTAAACTTTCAGGAATCGCTAACGTTACTAAACCTGCACCACTTCTCATTGCCGCTTCAGCACATAAAACTGCTGCACCGGAATACATTTTAGAACCAGCTATAACTAAAATATGTCCGTAATCACCTTTATGTGTATTACTTCTTCTCAAACGCAATTGCTTGGGCAAGCGCATAACTTTTAACATGAGAAATTGAAATCATTACATGTTTACTAGAAGCTTTATCATTAAGCAGCTTACAATAAGGTTTACCTTCCTCATCATTTAAAACTTCTATATCCTGAAATCCTAATTTGAAATCACCTACAGCTTTAAAAATAGCTTCTTTAGCAGCAAACCTACCAGCTAAATGCTCATAAAGCCTAACACGTTTTTTAGCATTTTCAAGTTCATTGCTCGTAAAAATTCTATTTAGAAATAAATCGCCCCACTTAGCGACAGCTTTTTTAAGCCTTCCCACTTCAGTAATATCTACACCTGTACCATACACTTTATCTGATAAATTCATAATCAATTAACTAATTTTTTCATTTCTTTTACTGCTTTTTCTAACCCTACAAAAACAGCATGACAAATGATTGAATAACCAATATTATATTCTTCTATTTCCTTAATTTTCCTAATCTGAGTTATATTCTTATAATCCAAACCATGTCCGGCAAAAACATTAATACCTAAGCTCTTTGCATACTTAGCAGCTACATTTATTTTATTAAAAAATTTCTTCTGCTCAATCTTATTTTTAGCATTAGCATAATGTCCTGTATGTAATTCAATATTTTCAACTCCTAAATCTTTTGTTACTTTGATCTGAGCAATATCTGGATCAATAAATAAACTGACAGAAATTTTAGAATTTTTTAAAGCACAAACAGCTTTTTTAAGCGCAACAAAATTTTTTATAACATCCAAACCACCCTCAGTAGTTAACTCTTGCCTTTTTTCAGGAACTAAAGTTACCTGATGCGGTTGAACGTTACATGCTATTTTAACAATTTCTTTATTTATAGACATTTCAAGATTTAATTTATCTTTCACTACTTTTTTCAAATTCATTAAATCCTGGTCATTAATATGCCGACGATCTTCACGCAAATGGATAACAATACCGTCTGCACCGGCTTTGTGACAAATAAAGGCAGCATCAACAGGATTTGGATAAAAACCTTTCCGTAACTGTCTTATACTTGCAACATGATCTATATTTACACCAAGTCGTGCCATATTTTAATAACTATCTTTATATATTTCACCACGCACATAAAGCCAAACTAAAACAGCTAAAATTAAAGCAATAATCTTCAACCATGGATGATAAGTAAACCAATGTTTTATAATTTGGCCTAAATATATTTTTTCTTTAAGTATTTTCATTTTTATTTTTAATTAAATTTTTTAATTTTATTACCATTTCTTCAAAAGGTAAATCTTTATAAAATTTAGCATCACAAACTAAAGAAACATCATGCCTTTCTTCAGAAACTATTATAATAACGGCATCCGTCTCCTCACTTAATCCTAACGCAGCTCTATGACGAGTTCCAAACATTCTGTCTAAATCAGTTTTTTTAGTTAAAGGAAATAAACAACCGGCAGCCTGTATTCTTCCGTTTTGTATAATAACTCCTCCATCGTGAAGAGGACTGTTCGGCATAAAAATATTCTCAATTAACTCTGTAGTAATTTTCCCATCAACAACTACTCCAGTTTCTGAATATCCGTTCAAAGTTCCAGAGGTCTTTTCAATAGCAATTAAGGCCCCAACTTTATTTTTACATAGATTTTCAACAGCTCTCCGGATTTCAGAAATTATTCTGTCTAATTCTTCTTCCTGTAAAGGAGTATTAAAAATATGTCTTCTTCCTAATCTTGCTAATCCTTGCCTAATTTCAGGGTGAAATATAATCAAAATACCGATAATAGAAATAGCAAATATTTTAATTAAAATCCACTCAAGAACATATAATTCTAATTTTTGAAAAACAAAAAAAGCAACAATTAGAATTATAATCCCCCTTAAAACCTGCAAAGCACGCGTACCCTCAAAAAACAATAACGCATGATAAATAACAGACCATAAAATTAAAATTTCTATTATAGCTTTTACTATTTCAGTCATTAATTTAGTTCCCTTATTTCAAGTGAATTATAAACTGTTAAAGCCTGCTTAATTTCCTTCACATCATGCACTCTAAGAATCTTTGCTCCGTTTT
This sequence comes from uncultured Planctomycetales bacterium, assembly GCA_964421615.1. Classification (GTDB taxonomy): domain Bacteria; phylum Omnitrophota; class Gorgyraeia; order Gygaellales; family Profunditerraquicolaceae; genus CAYQXW01. The sequence goes on along the minus strand of CAYQXW010000099.1, from coordinate 3,958 downwards.
TCACTGAATGCAAACAGCTAGCTAATGTTCCAACCAAACGATTATCCACTGAACAATCAAGTATCTGGCCAATAAAACTTTTCCTTGAAGTCCCGACTAGAATTGGACAACCTAAAATTTTAAATTCAGATAATCTTCTTAAAATTTCAATATTATGTTCTAATTTTTTCCCAAACCCAATTCCTGGATCAATTATAATACTTTTTTTTGAAATCCCTGAATTAAGTGCATCAGAAACACTTTTAGCTAAAAATTCATTAATTTCTAAAACTACATTTTTATAAACAGGATTTTTCTGCATATTCTCTGGAACACCCTGCATATGCATAATTACCACACCTGCTTTATTTAACGCAACAATTTTACGCATTTGATCATTTCGTAACCCACTAATATCATTCACTAAATGCGCCCCATTATCTAAAGCTTGTTTTGCAACTTCAGGTTTATAAGTATCAATTGAAATTGGTACTTTTACTTTTTTTGCAATAGCCTTAATAATAGGTATCGTCCGATTAAGTTCTTCACTTAAACTTATTTTTTTTGCATTTGGACGCGTAGATTCTCCCCCTATGTCAATAATATCCGCACCATCCTCAATAAGTTTAAAAACATAATCTTCTATTTTTCTTAAATCTTTTGTCAACACTCCATCACCACTAAAAGAATCATCAGTAACATTAACGATCCCCATTATTTTAGGAGTATCTAATAAAAGCTTTTTATTTTTAAGAACAACTTCAAAACTATCTTTCTGATAATTTTCAATTACTACTGTTAAATCTTGCGCTAAGCCTTTTAATCCAAAAGGCTGTTTTACTAATTTCTCAGTTAACCGATTTATTTGCGATAAAGTTGCAATTAAAACACAATCAGTTTTTTTTATTTTACCGATAAGAACATCTCGAGGCAAAGCAACATCACCGCCTAAAGAAAGCATCTCCTGTTTGAGAATATTAGCAGCAATACAAGAAATAGAACTTATTTTTATCAAAAAGCTGATTGACTTAGGCAGCATAATTTCAATACCATAAGGATCAACTTTTAAATTATCAAATAACTGTTTTAAATCTTTTTTACTCGATATTTTGATCAAACTAATTGACATAAACTAAACAATTTCTTTCTTTTCAATACCTAAAAGTTTTTTAACTTCTTCACCATCTAAAACTTCTTTTTCTAATAATGAATCCGATAAAATCTTAAGTTTATCTTTATTACCGACTAAAAGTTCTTTTGCTCTTAAGTAACTGGATTCAATAATTTTTTTAACTTCCTCATCTATTGTTTTCGCTGTTTCTTCACTATAATTTCGCTCTTCAGCTAAATCTTTAGCTAAAAAAATCAAACCTTCACGTTTACCTAATGTTAAATTACCTAATTTTTCAGACATACCAAACTGGCAAACCATTTTTCTTGCCATTCCAGTCGCCCTTTCTAAATCATTCTGAGCCCCAGTTGTAACATCGTTTAAATAAATCTCTTCAGAAGCACGACCACCGAGCATCATAGTAATTTCAGCAAGTAAATCTTTTTTTGAATAATAATGTCGATCTTCTAAAGGCGGAGTAAATGTATATCCACCTGCTAATCCTCGAGGGATAATAGAAACTTTTTTCAATGGATTAACTTCAGGCAATAAAAGTGACAATAAAGCATGCCCTGATTCATGTAAAGCTGTTATTTCTTTTTCTTTTTTAGATATTACCCTGCTTTTCTTTTCAGGTCCCATTAAAACTCGTTCAACTGATTTATCAAAATCATTCATTTCGATTGATTCTTTATCATAACGCGCTGCTAAAAGTGCAGCTTCATTACAAAGATTTGCCAAATCTGCTCCAGAAAAACCCGGGGTCTGAGAAGCAATATTTTTCATATCGACATTTTCCGCAACTTTTAATTTACGAGTATGTACTTTCAAAATTTCTTCTCGTCCTTTTATATCTGGTAAATTAACCACAATATGCCTATCAAATCTTCCTGGACGTAAAATAGCTGGATCTAAAGTATCTGGTCTATTGGTAGCTGCAATTAAAATTAACCCTTGTGTTGTATCAAAACCGTCCATTTCAACTAACAAAGCATTTAAAGTTTGTTCTCTTTCATCATGACCGCCACCAATACCGGAAAATCTTAAACGACCAACAGCATCAATTTCGTCGATAAAAATTATTGCGCCTTTTCCAGAAACTTTAGCAGCTTTTCTACCTTGTTCAAATAAATCACGTACACGACTTGCACCAACACCAACAAACATTTCTACAAAATCCGAACCGGATAAACTAAAAAAAGGAACTCCTGCTTCACCAGCAACTGCTTTTGCAATTAAAGTTTTACCGCAACCAGGAGGACCAACTAATAAAACACCTTTTGGTATTTTTCCACCTAATTTCTGAAATTTTTTAGGATCTTTCAAAAATTCAATAACTTCCTTTAACTCTTCTTTCCCTTCATCTATACCAGCAACATCATTAAAGGTAACTTTCTCATCATCCTTTCCTGTATTCATTTTCGGACGGATTTTACCAAATGACATAACTCGGTTCCCAATCTGCTCTCCCCTTGAAGACATAAACCAGAAAAAGAAAATCAACAATAATACAGGCCCAACGTTAAAAAGCAAAGCTGCCCAAAAAGTACGTGGAGGCTTAACAGTAAACGAATTAACATTCTGACGAATTAAAGACAATATTTCATTATCATTTTCAGGAATATTAACCTTAAACTTAGAATTATCAGTAAAAGTTCCTTCTAATTCATTCTCAATCTTACTCAATTCTTTAATTTTTTGTGGTTCAACTTTAAGAATTTTATAAAAATCGCTATACGCCACCTCTTTAGGCATCATATTTACAGATGGATTCATGGAAACCAACAAAATCCAGACCATCACAATTAAAAAAACCAATCCCCAAGGAAAACTTCTTAACATCTTATTTTTCTTAGGTTTAGACATTTTATTATTCGCCATTTTACACTCCAATGTTTTTATTTTGTGAGCTCATTATATATATTAATTAAATTAAAAGCAAGTATTAATTTAGGCAAATAAAATAGATTACTTGCTTAATAAATAGCAAAAAAGTTTTTGCTTAGTTTTCTTAAAACAAAGCCCATTTGGAAGATTAACAATTGAATTATCTGGACGATTAGCAATCATATCAAGGATTTCATTAACATGAACTACTGTAATTCTTCGAGTACTCCCCTGACATTTATCTACTACAAATCTTAAAACACTATTTTTCAAAGCAGGATGTAGTTTATTAAACTTTAGCAGATCAATGGATTTAAAACTATTACCTACAAATTTTTTAGTCTCATTAAAAATAAAATCGTAATCACTAACTGCAGTTTGAGCTAAATTACTCAAAACACCTTTTATATTCTTATTATATTCGTTCTCCAACTGCGGTAATAATTTATTACGAAGTTTATTGCGCAAATATATATCTTCTTTATTAGTTTTATCCGTCCTAAATAATTGTTTTTCTTTTTTCAAAAACAATTCTATCTGCGCCCTAGGAATTTCAACAAGAGGACGAATCACAGTCAACCCATTAATCTCTCTTTTAGGCAAAATTCCTCCAAGGCCATATAACCCAGTACCTCTTAAAATTCTCATTAAAACAGTTTCCGCCTGATCATCAAAATTATGCGCCAGAGCAATTTTGTTAGTTTTTACGCTCTTTGCAACTTTACAAAAAAACTTTAGCCTTTCAACCCGAGCAGCTTCTTCAACCGAACCACTTTCTACTATTTTTAAATTAACTTTTGAAATAAAAACTGGTAATTGAAGTTTATCTGCTAATTTCTTAACAAAAATAGCATCTTGATTTGATTCTTTACGCAACATATGATCTAAATGAGCAACGTATAACTTTAAATTCAAATCTTTTTTTAACCTATTTAAAAGCAAAAGCAAACAAACAGAATCAGCACCTCCAGAAACTCCCAC
>CAYQXW010000098.1:0-6988 GCA_964421615.1 uncultured Planctomycetales bacterium | reverse complement strand
TACGCTGCTGGGTTCCAGTTAAATCATGGCTAAAAACCACGGTATTAGCTTCTGTATCCTGCACTCTTATTGCAATTTCTTCAAGTTTACCTTTTCCAATAAGATAATTAGGCGTTGGTTTATCAATCAAACAACTAATATTTTCAACAACTTCAACGTTGCAAGCTGCCAAAAGCTCTTTCATCTCATTAACCATATCTTCAACAGTCCAGTTATCTTTATCCTCATACATTTTGATTGTAACCAATAAAACTTTTTCAATTTTCGGTGCAATTATTTCCATATCAACTCATTCCTTTTATAATTTTTTCTACAACTGTTTCAATTTTATCTTTACTCACATCCACCCAAACAATCCTTTTATCTTTACGAAACCAAGTTTGTTGGCGTTTAGAGTATAACTGAGTATTTCTTTTCATCATCGATTTAGCTGTTTCTAAATCGTACTTGCCTTCTAAATACCCCTTTACTTCATTAATACCAATAGCAAACTGACTAGTTTTACTTAACTTTTTTCTCAAAACATTCTTTACTTCTTCAATTAACCCTTCCTCAAACATCTGCTCAACACGCTCATCTATCCTCTTATATAAAATATCTCTTGGCATATCCAGACAAAACATATGCACATCATATTTTTCAGTTAACCCTTTTCTAGTTTGCTGCAATTGCGAAATCGGTTTACCTGTAACTTTATAAACTTCAAGAGCGCGCACAATTCTTTTTAAATCATTAGTATGAATTCTTTCTGCTGCCTTAGCATCTACTTTCTGCAACTTTTCATGTAAAAATAAACTTCCCTTTTCTTGAGCTTCTTTTTCTAATTCTGCTCTATATTTTAAATCTTCAGTAGTTTTTTTAAATATTCCATCAACAACAACCGACATATACAATCCACTTCCACCCACAAAAAGTGGGACATGCCCTCTTGCAACAATCTCTTTAATCTTTTTGACCGCCTGAGTACGATATTTAGAAACATTATATTCTTTATCAACGCCAATTTGATCTATTAAATGATGAGGAACAACTTTTTGCTCTTCTTTACTTGGCTTACAAGTTAAAATATTCAATTCTTTATAAACCTGCATTGAATCACAACAAATAATCTCAGCATTAATTTTTTCAGCTAAAAACAAAGAAATTTTTGTTTTGCCAATGGCAGTCGGACCAACTAGAAATATTACTTTTGGTTTCATATTTTAAGGGACAATTTTTGTAGGATACCCCTGCCCTGATAAATCTTTTTCTAAATTCTTTGCCTCATTAATAGAATTAAGTTTCCCCACTCTAACTTTATAAGTTATTTTATCAGCTGATCCTGAATTAACAACAAACGCAATATAACCTTTACCATTCAACTTATCTACCAATGATTCTGCATTCACTTTTTTAGAAAAAGCACCAACTTGAACACTATATACTCCAGAAGAAACTATGGAAGAATTAGAATTATTAGAAGAAGTTGCCGACACTTTGGAAGCAGTAGCTGAAATAAAAGCTTCTATTCCAGGAGTACCTTTTAAATCATCTGCAAGCACAATTGGTAAATCTTGGTTTTCAAAATTTGATTCTAACTTAGTCTGTTTCTTTTCTTCTAAAATTGGAGCCACTGAAACTACCGGCGCTACTGAAACCGGTTTAGTCACAATTTTTTGTTCTTCTTGTGTCTGAACTTTGGTCAATCGTATTTCTATATCTTTACGGAGTTTTGTTGAAGGAAATTTTTTTAAAACATCTTGGTAATTCTTTTCAGCAAAATCCAACTGTCCTTTTTGCCGATAAACATCACCCATACTGATCATTGCAACTTCAGTAAATTTACTAAATTTAAATTCTTTTAATATAATATCAAAAATATCTGCTGCCCTTAATAAATTACCGTCTTTAAGATAACTCAATCCCAAATAGTAGTATAATTCATCTAAATTTTTAGTATCCCGTCTAGCACCTGCTAATAAATTTTCACCTTCTTTAATACAAATTTTATATTCACCTTTAAGAAAATTTATTTTAATATTTTCAACATTCACGCTTGAAGCGAATACAATTAAAGGAAAACTCAATAAAAAAAACAAAACTAGTATTTTCTTAACCATTTTTTTTCTTTCTGGCTGATATTTCTCTCTGCAATTCTAAAATAATCGCATGCCTTTTTTCTTTTTCATCTTTTAAAACATCATCAGGATAATTTAAAGCAGCAGTATGTGGTCGCGGAGAATATTTAAAAATAAATGCACTGTCAAATCCCACACATTTAACTAAATTATAAGTATCCTGAAAATCCTCTTGCGTTTCACCGGGAAAACCTAAAATAATATCTGTTGAAATCATCCCATCTATAACAATTTTACGATAATTATCTACTAAATCCAAATAGTATTTACTTGTATACCCTCTATTCATTAATTTTAAAATTCTATCAGATCCAGATTGAAATGGCAAATGTAGATATTTTTTCAGTTTCTCACACTCTGCCATAACTTGAAAAAATTCCGCATTGGCATCTTTTGGATGCGAAGTAATAAAAGTAAACTCTTCAATTCCTTCTAACTTATTTACCGCTTTTAATAAATCATTAAACTCTACTTGTGTCTGATAACTTGTGACTGGTGACTTATATGCATTTACATTCTGCCCAAGCAAAGTAATTTTATTTATACCTTTATCCATTGCCTGTTTAATCTCATCTAAAATATCTTGATAATTTCTATGTCGCAAAGCTCCTCGAGTATAAGGCACTACGCAATAAGAACAAAAATTAGAACACCCTTCAGAAATTACTACAAAAGCATGGTCTTTTTTATCATAAAAACCTGTATGATAAATTTCTTCAGGTCGAACTTCACCATCAGTTTCCCAAATTTTAGAAGAAGATAATGTTGAAGATTGCTTCGTTAATTTTTTGATAATATCTGGAATTTTATTTATATCTGCTGGCCCAACAACAAAATCCACCTCTTGAGATTGTTCAAAAATTTTCTGTTCGTAATTTTTAGCCATACAACCGATTATTCCAAAAAACGGGCGATATTGAATATCTTTAATTCCACGTTTTTTTCTCCAGAACTTTGCTATTTGACCAATACTCGACCAAACTCTATCTTCAGCATGCTGACGCACTGAACATGTATTAAAAATAATCACATCGGCATTAAGCTCGTCATCAACTAATTCAAATCCTGCTTGAGTCAAAAGTCCAGAAACAACTTCCGAATCTCGAAGGTTCATTTGACAGCCAAAACTTTTAATGAAAACTTTTTTCATATTTTTATCCATATTAATTTGAGCTCAATACCAACATAATCGACCTTATCAATTCGCGGTCCTCTTTAGCTATAGTTTAGCAAAATATCCAGGATACGCGGCTTGCCAGCATCTTTTAATTCTTTGCAATTAATACACGTTCTATTCAGCATGATCGACATCCTCAGATCCTGGCTCTACAGTCTTGCGAAAATCCTCCCAGAATTTCTTTCTTTTCTCTGAATCCTGCGGTGACAATGCGGGAAACTCCAAGAAAGGTACTTTTATATTTTCTTTGGCCAACTCCTCCGATAATATCTCAGCCATAATCCCCATAAGCACAGGTTCATCAGGAGAAGGATTATCTACCTGATTGGGCGATTCTGTCTGATATCTATTTACTTTATGCCTGCCCCAGTGGATTCCGCAGGTAGGGCTGTTCTCCAGCCCAAGGAAACAAGTTAATCGGTAATTATTCTTAATAAACTCCCTAACCATCAATAAGGGAGTTTTCAGAAGCTCCTTGCAATGATCGCGGAAGAAAACACTGTCATACTGCTGCCTACCTTGGGGATTGCGCATGAGACCCAACGCGGTCGTCTCCGGACAAAGATACTGGATAATACCCACCTTTTTATCCATAAGGTAATCCACGATCTCTTTCGACAATGGAAAATTCTGCCCCAGTATGTGCACCCGGCAGTAGGGGTTTACTAAGCACTGTGCTATCAAAATTATTTTTTTATCTTTTTTGCTCATGACAATCCCTCATCAACTATTTTGACTTTTCAGCCTCGTTAATATGTCTTGAAAATTTTTAAGATCGGTAGTATTTGCTAGAACTAATAAAACATCTCCACCTTCGATCACCGTTGAACCGGACGGAATAACAAATTTTTCGTTGCGTGAAATTAGCATCATTAAGCATTTCTCCGGCACGTTTAATTCCTTAATCATCTTACCTATAACCTCAGAATTATACGGCACAATTACATCCGTCAACTCTGCATCAATCCCTTCCACTTTCTCGAATTCAATTGGATAACTTTTTTTCTCTTGTAATGGGGCATCCAACTTCAGCATTCTTGATACAAAAGGAATAGATGTTCCTTGAATAAAAACCGAAACTATAACAACAAAAAAAACAATGTTGAAATAAACATCTGCTTGTGGAATCCCAGCCGTAAAAGGAAACGTTGCCAAAATAATAGGAACCGATCCTCTTAACCCCACCCAAGAAAGCATAAGCTTTTTCGTAAAACTCAGCTTAAATGGCATCAAACATAAAAAAACACTGATAGGACGAGCAACTACCATAAGAAGTATTGTGATCAATAATCCCGCCCCTATTAACGGAATCAGATGAGAAGGAAAAACAAGCAACCCCAATGTTACAAACATAACAATCTGACTAATCCAGGCAAGACCGTCATGAAACTTCATAATAAATTTTTTATTTGGAAATTCTGCTTCCCCTAGCCCTAAGCCAACAATATATACCGCAAGAATACCATTGCCTTTAAGTAAAAAAGTTATTACATAAGTAAACAAGACTAACGCAATAGTAACAACAGGATAAAGTCCTTCATAATCTAATTTTAAGTGTTTTACAAGAAGTATAATACCTTTCGCCATCAAGCACCCCATAAGTGCTCCTACCCCCATATCTAAAATAAAACTAGGAATTAGGGAAACAAATCCCAACCCCTTTAGGGTCAAAAGGCTTATAAAACTTATAGTAAGAAAAACCGCCATTGGATCATTGCTAGCAGACTCAAATTCCAGCAATGACTTCAAAGGTTTTTTAAGACTTATTTTTTTCGATCTGAGAATAGTGAAAACAGCCGCAGTATCTGTCGACGAAACAATGGAACCAAGCAACAAACCTTCCAACAAAGTAAACTTCAATACATAAATAGCGAAAACTCCAATTACAATAGCCGTAAAAAGCACGCCAAACGTCGATAATAAAATACCTGGCAACAAAACTTGCTTACTTTCTTTCCAATTAGTATCAAGTCCTCCCGAAAAAATAATAAAAATAAGAGAAACGATACCAATAGACTTCGCCAATTGAGCATTATCAAAATAAATTCCTCCCAAACCTTCAGATCCCGCAATCATTCCAATAGCTAAAAAAAGCAATAACACAGGAACAGCGAATTTATCCGATATCTTACTAGATATAACGCTCACAAATAATAAAACCGAAACCCATAATAAAATAATTTCAAAAGTCATAATTAATTCTAATATATTTCATATTATATTTTTTTCTTTAAATAAACTTTTAAATATAAAAAAATACATATCAATAAAAAAACCATTGCTAAAATATATTTAATCTGCAACGGCGGTTGTTTTATCAAAGTAGCATACCATAAAGCTACAATATTCGCTAAAAAAGAAATAAACAAAAGCCTAAAACTTAAACCATCAATAGTTTTAGTTTTATAAGTTTTAATTATTTGCGGAATATAACAAACAGTAAACAACCCTGTTGCTATCCATCCTAAAATATCAGAAATTTGCATTTGCTATCTCCTATTTAAATTCTACTTTAAAATAATAATTAAAGTTCCGGCTGTAATCAAACCTACTCCCAACCATTGAAATAAACCCAACCGCTCTCCCAAAAACAACATTGATAAAACAATTACAAAAACTATGCTCAACTTATCAATCGGCGCAACTAAAGATGCTGGCCCAGTCTGAAGAGCACGAAAATAACAAATCCAAGAAAGCCCTGTAGCAATACCCGATAAAACAAGAAAAATTAAACTATGTTTGTCAATCGTCCAAGGGTTTTTCCATTCTTTTCTAAAATAAATAATAAATCCTAAAAAAACTAGAATTACTATTGTTCTAATAAACGTAGCTAAATTCGAAGGAATATTTTTAACCCCAATTTTAGCTAAAATTGCAGTTAACCCTGCAAAAAAAGCTGCTCCAAACGCAAATAATTTCCAATCTAACATAAAATCTCCAATTTTTATAAATATACAATTAAAATGACTACAGCTAATTCTTATTTTCTTATCATTATTAATAACATTTTAAATTTTCTAATCGCTTTTAATGCATGCGGTTTATTCGCTGGCATTATAATCATTTCCCCGGATTTTACTTTATTTACTTTACCATCTACAATAATTTCCGCTACTCCATCCACAACATAAACCATCGCATCAAACGGCGCGACATGTTCACTTAATCCCTGCCCCTTATCAAAAGAAAACACAGTGACAGTACCAACATCTTTTTTTATAATTTCCCGACTAACAATTGCATTACTCTGATAATTAAGTAATTCATTAACTCTAATAACTTTAGATTTTAAATCACTTAGATTTTGTTTTTTAGGCATTAATACTCCTTTGAAAATAAACTTCCTTGCTCTGTTCCTCTATGCATTAACTCTACATTTATTTCGTTTTTAATATCCATTTTATTCTTAATCCATTCAGGCGCTACTAAATAATCCTCCATAGCTGTTGAAACAAGCCGCAAAACAACAAAACTATTAGGAAGCCGTTCTAAATAATCACAAACGATTTTTATATATTCTTTTTTACTTAAAAGTTCCAAATTATTTTCTTTATATAAAAGTTCCAATGGAGTATCTTTTAGAACATGTAAAACGTGAAATTTAACCCCTTGAATATCTAATTTTGAAATTCTTTGGGCATCTAACATCATATCTTCATAAGTTTGATGCGGTAAACCTAAAATAATATGCACC
>CAYQXW010000097.1:0-6996 GCA_964421615.1 uncultured Planctomycetales bacterium | reverse complement strand
TTTGGGAAAACTAAAACTTCAACTTCAGCATCTAAATCTTCAACTTTTAAGATTGCCATCCTTTCTTGTTTTTTCTTTGTAATAGTATTTTTAATCTTACTGATCATTGCTAAAATTTTAACTTGATCTTCATCTTTTAAAGTACTCAACTCTTTAATACTTAAGGAATTAAATCTTTTTAACTGTTTAGCATATTTAGATAATGGATGTCCACTAACATAAAAACCTAAAAGTTCCTTTTCAAAAGCAAGCATTTGCGGCTCTGGCCACTCTTCAATATTTTCTAAATGCGCCGCTGTTTCTTTAAAACCATCTAAACTTCCACCTACATCAAAAAAAGAAAGCTGACCTGACGATTTTTCTTTCTGTACTCTCGCAGATTGCTCTAAGATATGATCCAAAGAAGTAAACATTACAGATCTATATTGCTTTAAAGAATCAAAACTACCACACTTTATTAAAGATTCTAAAACTTTTCTATTAACTAGTCTTAAATCTATCCTTTTACAGAGTTCTTCTAAACTTTTAAAATCCCCTTCATTTTGCCTTGAATGGACAATAGATTCAACAGCACCACGACCAACATTTTTTATAGCTAACATCCCAAATCGGATATTTTTTTTATCTTCAATCTTAAAAAAAGCATCAGATTTATTAATATCTGGAGGGCGCATTTCCATTCCCATATCTTCACATTCACCAACATACTCAACAATTTTATCTGTATTATCACGTTCTGAAGTTAACAAGGCACACATAAACTCTACAGGATAATTAGCTTTTAAATACGCAGTGCGATAAGAAACTATCGCGTACGCCGCACTATGGCTCCTATTAAAACCATAACCGCTAAAATAAACAATCTGATCAAAAATTTTATTAGCAAAATTATCTTTTACATCGTTTTTAACACAACCAGAAACAAAAGTTTTTCTCTGCTGTTCCATAACTTCTGGAATTTTTTTACTCATTGCTCGCCTAAGTAAATCTGCCTGAGCTAAACTAAAACCAGCTAGATTAGAAGCAATCTGCATAATCTGCTCTTGATAAAGCATAATTCCATAAGTATCTTTTAAAATCGGCTCTAACTTTTTATGATCATATTTAACCGGTATAATCTTTTTTTTACGTTGGATAAAATCCTGAAGCATTCCAGAACCCATCGGACCTGGTCTATATAAAGCAAGTAAAGCTATTAAATCCTCAAAATTTTCAGGTTCAGATTTTCTTAAAAGATCCCGCATCCCTGAACTTTCAAACTGGAACACCCCTAAAGTGTGGCCTGCACACAATAACTTATAAGTATTCGGATCATCTAAAGGAATTTTTTCTAAATCAACATCAACTCCTTGATTATCTTTTATAAGTTTTAAAGCATGTTCAATAACCGTTAAAGTTTTTAATCCTAAAAAATCAACTTTCAATAGACCAATTTTTTCAAGAGAACTCATACTATAACCGCTGGTAATCTGTTCATCCTGAGTTTTAAACAACGGCATATAATTATACAAAGGAACATCTGCAATAACTACTCCTGCCGCATGAGTAGAAGCATGACGATTTAATCCTTCAAGAGAAAGGGCAATATCTACAAGTTTTTTCACCTGCTCATTGCTTTTATAGAGTTTATTTACATCGGGTTCTGATTCCAAAACATCTTTGAGTCCATAATTAGGATTAGTAGGATCTGCAGGCGGAATCATTTTGGCGATCTGGTCAACTTCTGTATAATCCATTCCCATAACTCTTCCAACATCACGAATAACCATACGCGCTTGCATAGTCCCAAAAGTAATAATTTGAGCAACATTATCTTTACCGTATTTTTTAGTTACATACTCAATAACTTCTGGACGTCGCTCATAGCAAAAATCAATATCAATATCAGGCATGCTAATACGTTCAGGATTAAGAAATCTTTCAAAAAGCAAATTATATCTTAAAGGATCAATATCTGTTATTCCTAATAAATAGCTTACTAAACTTCCAGCAGCAGAACCTCGACCTGGACCAACAGGAATTTTTTGACTTTTAGCATAATGGATAAAATCCCAAACAATTAAAAAATAGTTGATATAACCCATATTTTGGATCGTTTTCAACTCAAAATCCAATCGGGCTTTTATATTTTCAGTGACCTCTGGATATCTTTTGGATAACCCACTTTCACATAAATACCTCAAATACTCTTCTTTAGTTTTACCGTTTGGAACTTCATATTTAGGTAAATGCACGCGTTTAAAATCAAGTTCAAGATTACATTTAGACGCAATTTCAAGAGTATTTTTTATTGCGTTAGGATAATCACGGAAAGCATGTTTCATTTCATCAGGAGACTTAAAATAAAATTCATCTGTCTGCATTCTAAATCTATTTTCATCTTGAAATGTCGCCTGAGTTTGGATACACAGCAAAGCTTCATGCGCCATAGAATGCTCTTTATTCAAATAATGCACATCATTGGTAGCAACTAATTCAATATTTAATTCCTTAGAAAGTTTAACTAGTCCTTCATTGACTTTTGTCTGCTGGGGAATTTTATTTTCTTGAAGTTCAAGGTAAAAGTTTCCTTTACCAAAAATCTGTTGAAAAAAATCTGCAGATTTTATCGCTTCTTCAAAACGTAATTGGTTTAGTAAATTTGGGATTTCACCTTTTAAACATGCAGATAATCCAATTAAACCTTCACTATATTTAGCTAAAACTTCTTTATCTATCCTCGGTTTATAATAAAATCCTTCTAAATATCCGATGGAAACTAAACGCATTAAATTTCGATATCCAACTTCATCCCTACATAATAATATTAAATGCGCAGCTCCAGAATCAGAGGTTTGTGATGTTTTTTCATGGCGGCTTTTCGGAGCAACATAAACTTCGCATCCAATAATCGGTTTTATACCGGATTTTTGGGCATTCATATAAAATTCAATAGCACCGAACATGTTTCCATGGTCAGTAATTGCTAATGAATCCATATTATATTTTTTTGCTTGGGACAAAATATCGGAAATACGGCAAGCGCCGTCTAAAAGACTATATTGAGTATGTAAATGCAGATGTACAAAATCAGAATGCGGCATATTAGTCCAAAAGAAAAATTATTAAAACTTATTCCCACTCAATAGTAGCTGGCGGTTTTGAAGTAATATCATAAACCACACGGTTTACTCCTTTTACTTCGTTTATTACTCGGTTGGAAATACGATCTAAAACTTCATAGGGTAATTTTACCCAATCTGCAGTCATCCCGTCAGAACTTGTAACACATCTTAAAGCAGCAACATTTTCATAAGTTCTTTCATCACCCATTACACCTACGCTTTTAATAGGCAAAAGAACCGCAAATGACTGCCAAAGCTGATTATATAAATTTGCTCTAGTAATCTCCTCTAAAACTTTAACATCAACTTCTCTAAGAATTCTTAATCGTTCTTCAGTAACCTCTCCAATAATTCTAATGGCTAATCCTGGTCCTGGAAAAGGTTGTCTATTTAAAATATTCTCCGGTAATTCTAAAGCTTTCCCAATTAAACGTACTTCATCTTTAAATAAATCTCTTAAAGGCTCAAGTAACTTTAATTTCATATGCTCAGGTAATCCGCCAACATTATGATGACTTTTAATTTTAGCTGAAGGAGCACCAGTTGGAGAAATAGATTCAATAACATCTGGATATAAAGTTCCCTGCCCTAAAAATCTAACACCTTTTACTTTTTCCGCTTCTTCTTCAAAAACTTCTACAAAAATTTTACCAATAATTTTTCTTTTCTCTTCAGGATCAGTAACACCTTTTAATTTAGTCAAAAATCTCTTGCTTGCATCTACACAATCAAGATTCAAATGATACATATTCCTAAAAATCTTTTTTATCTGTTCTGCTTCATTTTTCCTCATTACACCATTATCAATAAAAATCGACCTTAAATTTTTACCAATAGCTTTATGAATTAATAATGCAGCTACAGAAGAATCAACTCCACCACTTAAACCTAAAACAACTTTGCTATCACCAACAGTTTTTCGAATATTCTCAACGCTTTCCTTAATAAAAGAATTCATTGTCCAACGTCCTACGCATCCACATATTCTGAAAAGAAAATTGCTTATAATCTGATTTCCTTTTTCTGTATGCGTAACTTCCGGATGGAATTGAACTCCGTACATCTTTCTTTTTCTGTTAGCAATCGCTGCAATAGGTGCATTTAAAGTATGCGCAGCAATAGAAAATCCTGCAGGCATTTTGGTAACATAATCACCATGGCTTGCCCAACAAGTAAAATTACCAGGAATATTACTAAAAAGATCTTTATTATCATCTATAAATAATTCTGTTCTCCCAAATTCTCTTTCTTTAGTATGTTTGGTCTTACCTTCTAAACTTTCTGCCATTACCTGCATACCATAACAAATTCCAAGAATTGGAATACCTAATTTAAAAATTTCTTTATCTGGAACAGGGGCATTTTTCTCAATTACAGACGCAGGTCCACCAGAAAGAATTATACCCTTAGGAGCTATCTCTTGAATCTGTTTTGCTGTTGTCGTAAAAGGTAAAATTCTAGAAAAAACTTTATGTTCCCTAACTCTTCTAGCAATTAATTGTGTATACTGTGACCCGAAATCCAAAATTAAGATTGATTCTTTATTCCCCATTATATTATTTCCCCATTCCTACTCTTTGACTTGCTTGAAAAATTTTCCCCTCGGTTTGAATTGAAGGAGCAATAATAATTTCTACATCTTGCATCTGCTTCATATTCATAACACCTAATGTACCCATTGAAGTTACCAATGCGCCCATTAAATTCTGAGAACCATCATCAACTTTAGCAGGTCCAAAAAGAATTTCTTTTACAGTTCCTGTAGTTCCTACATAAATTCTTGTTCCTCTTGGTAAATTTACATTAGAAGTAGCCATTCCCCAATGATAACCGCGTCCTGGAGCTTCTTTCGCACGTGCAAAACTAGAGCCAATCATAACCGCATCAGCTCCACAAGCAAAAGCTTTACAAATATCTCCACCTCTATTCATTCCACCATCTGTAATAATTGGAATATATTTACCAGTTCTTTTAAAATAAAAATTTCTTGCTGCAGCTGCATCAACAGTTGCAGTTACTTGAGGCACGCCAATACCCAAAACACCACGAGATGTACAAGCTGCACCAGGCCCAACACCAATTAAAAGTCCGGCACAATTAGTTTCCATTAATTCTAATGTCGTATCATATGTAACACAATTACCAATAATTACAGGTATTTTAGTATTTTTACAAAATTTATATAAATCTAAAGCTTTATATTCGCTAGCAATATGTTTTGCAGAAGTTACTGTTGATTGCACAAAAAATAAATCTGCTCCCGCAGCAACTGCTAATTTTGCAAATCGTTCAGCATTAGCTGGAATACAACTTACAGCAGCAACACCTTTTTTTTCTTTAATCTCTTTAACTCTTTTTCCAACTAATGAATCTTTAATTGGTTTTGCATATATAGATTGAATAAGTTCAGTAGCTTCTTGCGCAGAAGCATTAGAAATTTTCTCTAAAACTTCATCTGGATTTTCATATCGTGTTTGAATACCATCAAGGTTTATAACTGCCAATCCGCCTATTTTAGACATTTCTGAAGCAAATTTAACATCAACAACGCCATCCATTGCAGCAGCAATGATTGGAACTTTAAACTTCATCCCACCAATTTCAAAAGAAGTATCAACTTCATTAGGATTACATGTTTGTTCTCCAGGAACTAAAGCGATCTCATCAAAACCATAACATCTACGTGCACGTCTATGCATTCCTATCCACTCAGCCATCTTTACTCCTTATATTTTTGTTGTTAAATCTTTAATTTCAAATAGTTAAGTTGTTATTTTTAATATAATTGTTAGGTTAATATTTTAACTTATTTTAGAATAAAAGTCAAGAAATGACTATTAGGAGTTATAATTTAACTATTTATCACAAAAAGACAACATACTACTAAAAATCGGATCTGTTATTTTACCCTGTAACTCTTCAATTCTAAAAATTTCTGCTAAACAAACAGCCACCTCATCTTTACGCTGCATTAAATCACCTTTTTTATAACTTACGGCTAAAAATTTTTTCACTCTAGATGCAGATGGAATAATTTGTAAATTTACCATTCGTTGAATACTATTCCACTCTTGATCAATATTTTCTACATTCAAGGTTTTAAAATTCAAATCTTTGATTAAAAAATTACCTAAAGGCTGAATTTGAATCGGCAAATTCCCGAAAGCAATACCTCCAGTTTTTTCAGGTGCACCACCGTCTTCTGATTTTTTCAAAGCATCCGCAACAACTTTCTTTTTATACTCTTCAATAAAATCTTTAGCAATTTGTTTTTGGCGAAGATTATTAGCATTATCATATGCATCTTTAATAATTGTAGCCGCTAATGCAACAAAATGTTTACTTAAATATCGATTACTATTCTCATCAATTTTTATTGCACCTTGATTATTATTAACAAAACTTTCAACAATGGAATTTTCAGTTATTTTAATCCATCCATTATTAAAATAGTAATTACCATTACCACTTTTCTCAAATTTATCATCTTTATTTAGCGCAGACTCAAAAATTAAAATTTTCATCTTATTTAATGTATCTACAGCCTCAATACTAGAAATATCTTTTTCTAGCATAACGATTAGCTGCCCAAGAGCAACATCTTTAGTTTGATCCCTTAATTCTCTAGTGGACCAATAAATTTTATTAATCTTATTTTTATAATATTCAATTTTTTCACTTTGTGATTTTAAAATTTTTAACTCTTGCAGCAAATCATTTTGCTTATCATCTATAAGCTCAACATTATTAGCTCTATATAGGATTTGATTAACAAAATAACTTAATTTTTCTTTCATATTAATAGATATATCGTTATACTCCAAATCTTTTTTTAAGGCAAAATCAAATAATCGGATAATATCTTTACTGCTTTTTAAATTAACATCGCCAT
>CAYQXW010000096.1:0-6997 GCA_964421615.1 uncultured Planctomycetales bacterium | reverse complement strand
ACTAAATGCGTTAATCGTTCAGAATGAATATTTTTTAAATCTTCGTGTTTCATGCACTCCATTTTTTCATTCCAGATCATATTAATTCCCTCTACCTTCGAAAAAAACTTTTTTATTATCTTCCAAATGTTTTTGATTAAAACTTAACTCTAAAGCTTTAACCCAATTCTCTTCATCTATTGGCAAATATTTAGAAAGTACTCCGACTAAATAAGTGTTTAAATAACGTTCATCAGAAAATTTTTGCTTATACTGCTCTAACCCTTTAATTAAATCCATACCTTTTTTATCTAAAAAAGCTATCAATCTATCATGTTCATCTTTATGGAAAGAAATTAAAAAGTTGGCCTTACCTTTTGGAATTAAAGGAGACAAAATCTCATTACCTATTCTCAAATGAGAATCAACAGAACCACCTCTCTGCGCCATTCCATGAACTTCTGATTTTTTTACATGAAAACCTTGGAATATCGCAGCCCAGCTACATAATTCCGAAGCTTTTAATATACCTTGACCGCCAATTCCACAAAATAAAATATTAATTGTATTAGAAGAATTTGTTTTTTTCATTTTTTCTCTAAAGCTTTAAAAGGACAAATATCAACACAAAGACCACATCCAATACAGCTTTTTTCCACAACTTCAACAAAACCATCATCTTTTTTTATAATAGCTGGACATCCAACAGATAAACAAACATAACACTTTTTACATTTTTCTTTATTATAAACAATATCTGACAACTTCTCTTTAATTAATAACCGACAAGGAGTTCTGGCAATAATAACTGAGAGTTGATCCGCATTCATCTTTTGTTTAATCAAAGTTTCTAAATTTTTAATATCATATGCAGAAACGACATCAACGCTATCAGCTCCACAAACTTTGCAAAGATCTTCCAGTATTAATCTTTTAGTAGATTCTTGCTTGATTGTTGTTCCAGTAGCAGGATGCGGTTGATTCCCCGTCATCGCAGTTGTCGAATTATCTAAAATTATAATTAAGCCTTTGGTTTTATTATACGCCGCATTGATTAAACCTGTAACGCCAGAATGTACAAACGTAGAATCACCAATTACGCCGACAACATCTTTACCTAAAACTTTTTTAAAACCTTCAAAAAATGTTATACCAGCGCCCATACATAAACAAGTATGCAATGCTCCTAACGGAGGTAACGCACCCAAAGTATAACAACCAATATCACCGGTTACATTAGCTTTTAATTTTTTTAATACGGTATAAACAGATCGATGAGGACAACCAGCACACATCATTGGACGCCGAGTTGTATTAACTTCTTCAACACGAGGTTTTCCTTTTAAAATATCAGAAATATTTTCCGGACGGATTTCACCAATTCGATATGAAGGATGTTTGGCTTTAAATTTAACATCTATTAATTTAATTTGATTTTCTAAAAACGGTTCTAACTCTTCTAGAATAAAAATATTTTTTACTTTTTTAGCAAAAGCTTTAACTATCTTATCCGGTAAAGGATAAGACAAACCGATCTTTAAATATGAAGCATCTGGAAAAATTTCTTTGGCGTGTAAATAAGTGATCCCGCTTGTAATAATCCCTAGTTTCTTATCATTAATTTCTATAGTATTTAAATCACTCTGATTAGAATAATCTTGTAAATCTAAAATCTTTTTTTCAAGCTGAATATGTTTATTATAAGCATTTCTCGGAACCATAACATATTTTGCAATATCTGTTTTGTATTCTTTAATACCAACTTCTTTTCTATCTTCAATAATTACATTTTCTTTTGTATGAGCAATTCTAGTTGTTAACCTAACCATAACAGGAGTATCAAATTTTTCACTTATTTCAAATGCTCTTTTTATAAATTCTTTAGCTTCTCGCGGACTAGATGGTTCCAATAACGGCAATTTAGCTACACGAGCAAAAAGTCGAGTATCCTGTTCATTTTGGGACGAATGAATACCCGGATCATCAGCACAAACTATAACAAAACCAGCGCCTACACCTGTATAGGTTGAAGTCATTAATGGATCCATCGCAACATTAAGCCCTACATGCTTAGAAGCATAAATTGAACGTTTCCCAGCAATAGAACTAGCTAACGCTACTTCAAAAGCGACTTTTTCATTAACAGACCATTGTGCATCAATTTCTTTAAATTTTGAGATATACTCTAAAACTTCTGTTGCAGGAGTTCCTGGATAAGACGCAGCAAATAAAAGACCAGCTTCATAAGCACCCTGCGCAAGTGCTTCATCTCCAGATAAAAAACGTATATTGTTTATATTATCATTTTTCATATAGAATTATATTATACACATGCTAAATAAATAATCAACAATAAAAAATAAAAGGAGCCGGAAAAATCCGACTCCTTTTATAATAAAAACTATATTAAAAATTAAAACTTTACAGTTACTTCAGTTCTTAAAAATACTGCTTCATTAGCATCTGCTGAATAAAAATCTCCAGGATTAAAATATTCTGCCTGGAAGAATGTAGATAAATTTTTATTGAAAGCATACTCTATTTTAGTTTGTAATAAGTGACCTTTATCTTTTCCAGAACCAGATAAAGAATAAGTTGCATTAGGAGCTGTTAATTCATTAGCTCTTAAATAATTATAGAATATACTCCATTTAATTTTATCTGTTGGTTTTAACAAAACGCCGGTTCTTATCATCTGCAAATTTGTCCAATAACTTCCAATACCAGATTCACCTCTAAAATTATTACCAATCAAATCAGATAAACCAACTTGTCTGGAAAATACTGGGTTCCACCCTTCACTATCACCTGTACCTTTATCATCGCCAGAAAGATATAAATCACCAACAGTAAAAGTAGGTTTCCAGAAAAGATTTTTGAATTCTTTATCTACATATAAATAACCACCAATAGCTTGTTTATCTTTTAAACCATAAGAACCCCACTGTTTAGCTAACTGAGTTCTAAAAGCCCAGCTACCTAAAGTATATTTAGCATAAGTTCCTACTGTATTAATAATACCTTTTTGTGCTTGAAGACCAGTACCACCATCTTCACCTTCTCTTTTATAAATATAATATGGTTCCAACGCTAAATTTTCTACAGCTTTGGTTTTTAAATAAAGGATATAGCCTTCTTCTGGAGTTGTATTTAAAGCCTGAGGCGCTTTATCTTCATTCATTACAGGTAAATAAATATCATCTCTTGGATCTCTTACATAAATAAAATCCAAACTACTTTCTTTACCTTTTTCAGTACTAATATCCCATGTAGTTTTAATAGCATTAAAATATACAGTTCTAGAACCATCACCAGGAGTACCATCAGCAAGAACAAAACCTTCACCATAACCCAATAAATCCTGACGTCCAAATCTAAAACTTAAAGGAATATCAAAAGGTTTTTTAACATCAAAATATAAATTATCAAAAACAACTTCATTCATATCAAAATGAAAATTTTTTCCAGGATTACCACCACGGAAAGTATATGCCCTAAACTCATTCATCAATCTGATATAAAAATCAAAATATTGAGTATAATCTACTTGGGTGTAAAGTTGTGTTCTAAATCTAAAAAAGTTTAAATCTCCAGTATCAGATCTTTGATTATCCATATCATAGTTGTTTTTCCAATATTCATGACGAATTCTTTCAGCACCACCAACGGTAAATTTAAAATTACCTGCTTCTGCTTTCAATTGAGCAAAAGACGGCGCTGTAAATCCTAAAACCAACAAAAATCCAATTACCAATACTAACCCTTTTCTACTCATAAATCCTCCTGTTTTATTTACAGATTTAATTATCGGCATAACTCGGAGGAACTTGAGCAAAAAATTCTTGATACCCAGCAGGGATCTCAAACAACTCATTTTCGTAAATACCTGTAATTACATTATGATACTCAATAGACCAGCTACCATCAACTGCAGCAGACTTGATAGGAAAATTATACTCGGAACTCAACCAAGCTAAAATTTTTTCAAATTTACCATTCAATTCATAATTTATTTCATATTTATCTAATATTCTGCCTTCAAAATTTTCCGAAGCGACTTTTTTTCTCGTTTTTTCTCCTGCAATCTTGCCAGAATTACTTATTATATTTTGCGGTTCTAATGGAATCTTCATATAGAGTTTTTCTTCAGGGATCAACATCCACGCTTCATTTTTATCCATACGAGAAATCATAACATTCTTTTCAATTTCCATCCTAACCTTATCAGATTTAGCATAAACTTTACCATTATAAGTCCCTTCCTTAGACTTTAAAGTAAAATCAGCAGAAAAATCTTCAGCAAAAACAACTTTCACTAAAAGAAACAAGATAATATATAAAATATTAAAAGTATTTTTGAGCATACCAAAACTCCTTTTAAACAATTCTATTTTCTAATTCCCCAATGCCATCAATTTTCACAATAATACTATCCCCGCGATTCATCGGCCCAACGCCCACAGGAGTACCAGTTGAAACAATATCCCCAGCATTTAAAGTCATAATCTTAGAAATAAATGAAATTAAAAAATCAACTTTAAAGATTAATTTATCAGTATTACTATCTTGCTTAACCTTACCATTCAATATAGATTTAACCTCAACTGAATTAGGCTTAAAATCAGTCTCTACCCATGGACCACAAGGACAAAAAGTATCAAAAGACTTGGATCTTGTCCACTGACCATCTTTTTTTTGTAAATCCCGAGCTGTAACATCATTTAAACAGGTATACCCTAAAATATAATTTTTCGCATCTTCACTGCTAACATTTTTACATTTACTCCTAATTACAACTGCTAATTCTGCTTCATAATCTAACTGAGTTACCCCTTCAGGATAAACAATATTTTCCCCATGAGCTATTAAAGAAGAAACAGGTTTTAGAAAAATAACAGGCTCTTTTGGCAACTCCATATTTAATTCTTTAGCGTGATCAGAATAATTCAACCCGACGAAAACTATTTTAGACGCAACAGCAGGAACTAATATTTTAACTTTATCTAACGGAACAGTTTTAGAAACCGTTTGGATTTTAAAAAAAGGATCATTTTGAATAAACTGAACATTTTCTTTTTTAAGCATCCCCCAATAAATCTTTTCATTAAATTCAAATCTTATTAATTTCATTCTACAACCACCCACACATAGCTAAAGCACATATTGTTTTAGCATCAATAATTTTGCCACTACGAAATAATTTTAAAACATGTTGCCTATTCATCTTTTCAACAATAATAACTTCATCAGGCTCGTTTTTATGATCAACTTTTTTTAAATCTTGTGCCTTAAAAATAAATATTTTTTCTGTCGAATATCCTGGAACAGGAACAATCGCCCCAATTTTTTTTATTTTTCCAGAAGAATAACCTGTCTCTTCAATTAACTCTCTTTTAGCACAAGCTAAAATATTTTCTTTTATATTTAAAGTACCTGCCGGAAGCTCATACAAATAAGAATTAATAACTGGCCGAAACTGGCGAATAAAAATAATATTTTTTTCGTCTAAAAAAGGCACAACTAAAGCCGCTCCTGGATGATCAACGATATCTAACTCAACTTTATTACCATTAGGTAAAATAACTTTTTTTCTTGATACATTTAATAACTTACCTTTAAACATATTTCCTCAATATATCTTTTTCAACTCTGTTTCATGAAAATAATGCCTCAAAATATCCCGATAACTTCTACCTGACTTAGCCATCCCCCAAGCACCAGCTTGACACATTCCAACCCCATGCCCCCAACCACCACCATAAAAAATAAATTGTTCCGCATTCCCATCTAAAGCATACTTCATCTCTATTTTAAACATACTGCTTCTTAAATTACCAAAAACTTTACGAATATTAAATTCTTTTTCAATAATCTTAGAAGAATTTTCACCAATCACTTTAACTGCATCAATATGTCCGGATTGATTTCTTCTCAAAACTACAACTTTTTTTATTCCATGCAAATCTGCAACAGAACCTACAAGCTCCTCCATCTCAGAAGCAGAATAAATTCTCACCCAACGGAAATTACTGCTTTTCTGATATTCAGATAAATCGCAAAATAATCCTTTAGGCGGATTTTTTAACCACCCCTCCAATTCCCACGGAGAAAGCGGAAATTCTAAATCCAAATCATCATCTGCATCAAGAGTAGACACCAAATAAGGTATCCTCTTTTTATCCCCGAAAATATTATTCTGCGTATGCCCACCGCAATTACTAGAATAAATTGCATCTACAGGCAACCCCTTATTTGTCAAAATTTGTCCTCGAGTTTCATCTACAGCAGTAGAAGTAGCTTCAGTTTCCACTTCAACCCCAGAATAAGACTGGCAATGGACTTCAGCGCAAAAATCAAACCCCTCATCTTTATGCCTACCTCTTTTGGCCATAGCCTCTGACCTAGCAGCAACTGCCTGAGCTTTCAACGCCTCTTTATGCCAACCTGAAGGCATTTCAGATGGAACAACACTATATAAATATTCTTCCAAACTAACAATATTTACAATACTTATTCCCTTAGCTGTAACTTTTAATTCAATTTCACCTCTATATGATCGGTCCTGCTCATTCGCCCAAAAGTTATTAACTCCAAACTTAACATTAAAAATTCTTATCGTTCCTTGAGAATCCAAAGGTTTAAAAACAATTGGTTCTGATACAACTAAATTCTCTCCCTTACTATTAGTCAAATTTAATTTATTATCTTTACTTTTTGATAACACATAAAAATTATCACTTTCATTTTTAGAAAAAGTTATAACTTTCCCACTCTTAGAAGAAATTAAAATTTGACAGGAAGACTTAATTTCTACAGGATTATCAGTTTTCATCAAACCAATTCTTAAAAAAATCATATCTTTTATGCTTGGAACAGGCGTAACTGTAATCAAATTCTTGTGAACTTTTTTAACCTTATCTTTCTTTTCTTGTTCAAAAAAATCTTTTCCTAATTTTTCTCTTAAAGATTCCAAACGTTGTTTTACAAATTTATTTTTTGGTTCTTGGTAACTCACCTT
>CAYQXW010000095.1:0-7052 GCA_964421615.1 uncultured Planctomycetales bacterium | reverse complement strand
AAACACCGTGAACAGACGAAATATATGTGATTGGAAGCTGTATTAAAAGATATGTTAGAGTTAGTAGATGGGCGTTATGAAAGAAAATCTGTTTTTGGTAATCCTACAGAGACAAAAATAACTATGCCATTAAAAAATATTAAAGTTTTGAGTGATGGGGGGTATTTTGAGGATATTTTAAGGACTAAAGTTTTGGCAAATGAAAGAATAAATTTTGATATAAACGTTATACGAAAAAAAATAGAAGAATTTAAAACGAATAATTTATCAGGTAACGATATTTTTGAATTTGATTTTAGTGAATTTATCATAAATAAAGATAGCATAGGTATAAAAAACTATTTGGCTAAAAGATCAGTAGATTTAGATAAGTGGAATAACCAAGTAAGTCAAATGCCATTAATTGCAGATTTTTCAAATACTCTTCCGTCTTCATCAAATTATGTTTCATTTATGGTGAAAGAAATGATCAAAAATAGTTTTGATTCTATTGTAGCTATGTATGATCAAGCATATTACAAAGAAGTATCAAGTTATGGGGTAAAAGAAAATCAGCAGAGAATTTTAAATCATATGTTTTTAAAAGATAAAAGAGCTATTAAATTGAGCGTGAATATCAAAAATATTGATGTTTTTGGAGAGTGCTTGGTTATTGAAGTTGCAGATAATGGGTTAGGAATTAATTCTGCAGACACCGATTTTAAAAACAAGTTTGCTTATTATAAAGGTGGAAGTGGCATAGGTACTTCAGCTATGCGTAATGCTATTAGTAAAGCTGGTGGTGATTATCAATTAAATTTGTTTGAAGATGGTGCAAAGACTCAGGTTATTTTGCCTTTAAATAATTTGGTGGCTTTAGAAGTTGAAGATGGCGGTTTAGAAAATTTATTGGAGTTAATGGTTCATGCAGATAAAGATTTTTTAAGACCAGATACCGCCTGGCGTCCATCTCAGGGAATTATAAGCGATGGCAAGTTAGATGTGGATAGTTCTAAAGTGAATAAATATATTCAAGAATATATCTTTAATGAAAAAAAAGATTTCAATTTTTATGTTCCATCTAGTCTTTTAGATGTTTCACAAAACCAAAATAGGGTTTATTTAAATCGGTTGATTTCTAATCAAAAAGAAAGATTTGAATTCTGGTCGCAGAAGTTTTTTGCAAAAGAAAATGTTGCAGTTATTGGTAAAACTAAAGGCGGGATTATTACCTCGAGTCTTTTGAGTGAAGTTATTAATGAAATATTGAAAAATAGTTATGATGCTGTAGTTGCTAAGTATGATCAGAATTATTTAGATGCTTTTTTATCAGATAATGTAAAAACTGAATCCCAAAAGAATAAACTAAGAGAACGAGTTTTTAAAGAAATTGAAAATAAAATTGGGATTAATTTTTTATTAAAAAATACTTCAGATGGGAAATTTTTAGAAATTGTAATTGAAGATAATGGTTTGGGAATTTTGAGCCCGAATACAGAGTATAAGAAAAAATATGCAATGTTGTATAACGGGGGCGCTGGAATAGGAAAAAGCTTAATAAATATCGCTGTAGATATGGCTGGAGGCGAATTTAAATTTATTCCAACAGAAAATGGAGCTACTTCTATTTTATCTTTTAGGCTGGCAAATTTAGGGGTTGAAAAAGATACAAAAGCACTAGAAGAAATAATTATAAAAAAGCAAGTTTACAGGGATTCACAGGATTTTATCTTTGATATGTCACAAGAACTTTTTGATAGTCAGGATCGATGGCAATTAAAAGAATATTTCCTTGAGAAAAGAAATAATTTTGAAAATTACTTTAGTAGTTTATCAACAAAAGCTAATATTTATGAGATTTTAAAAGCAAATAACTATGAATTTGTTAATACTAAAGAAAGTGTATCAAGCATTTTAAGAGAATTATTTAAAAATAGTTATGATTCTATTCAATCTTTAAATGATCCACTATTTTTAAAAGAAGTTTTGGCTAAAGACAGATATAAAGATTACAGGGATAAAATATCAAGTAGAATAGTTAGGAAAATAAATGGAAATATAAAAATAAGTTTTGGAGTTGAATTAAAAGAAGATGATAAGGAATTTTTAGTTATTAAAGTTTTGGATAATGGGTTAGGTCCGCATGGTCCCAATACGTTATATAAATATGATGCGAAATATTATTTAGGTGGGGCAGGGCAAGGATTAGCTTATGTTATGCAGGCTGTAAAAGATGTAGGAGGCAGTTTTGTTTTAACTGGCGATGAGAATGGCGGAGCAGCTATTGTTTCTTTACCAATAAGAAAAATTTCGCAAACAAGTTTAAATGTACCTGATGGTGGAAAATTAAGCGCAGAAGAGATTAATTCTAAATTTGAGATAGCTCGGCAGCAGACGCAAGAGATGGAGAACAATCTTATTCAAATAAGGAATATTATTGATAGTCCAGAGGTTAGCTATGCATTAAAACAAAAAGAAGTTTTTGATTTTATAGATAGTAAGTTAGGGCAGTTTGGAGATGTGAATAATTTACCCAGTGGGTTTTTTAATTTTGTATTACAAATTAAAAAAATATTATCGAGTGTTTTTGAAACGGAAGCTAAATGGTTTAGGTTGGAGTATATATTTTTGGATGTGCAATCAAGAATTTCTACGCAAGCTAAAGAATCAGAAATTTCTATTAAAGTAAATAATCTTGAGACAATCAAGATGCATACATATTCTTCATTTTTAGAAGCTGCGCTTTATAATGTAGTAAACAATGCTTACCTGCATGCTTTTGAAGGCAATCAACGCGAAAATAAAGAAATCATAATTGATGCTAAATCATTGGATAATGTAGTTGAAATTACGGTTATGGATAATGGCAATGGTATTTCCGAAGATAAATTGAAGACGATTTGGGAAAAAGAAGCTAATGAAAGAGGGAGAGATTATCATTTTGGTTTGCCGGGCGTAAAAGATTATATTGAAAATATTTTAAATGGCACAATTAAAATAGAAAGTTCATTAGGGCAGGGGAGTAAGTTTATAATAACTGTTCCTAAGGAAAATACTAATCCTTCTTATCAGGGGCGAGAAATTATTGATTCTCAGATTAAATCTACAGAATTTGTTCCATCTTTGGGAGTAAAACGACACGATATTAAAAACCTAACTTATGCTATTAATGCTTATTTGGGGTTAATTTTAGATAAAGTAATAACTGCAGGAGTTAAAGATGAGGAATTGTTAAATTTAATTCAGAATGTTAAAAAAATATCTGGAGGGCTAGGTGATAGCTTAAAAGAAGATGGTGGTATTGGGGAAAAAATAATCCAGGCCCAAGAACAGTCGGTAATTTTAAAGAGTGAGTTAATAGGCTTAACGCAAAAATTATCTAAACCTGCAAGTGAAGATTTAATTAGCATATATTTAGGTACAGCAAGTAATGAAAAAGCAAATGGTGCGTTTAACCAGTTATATAGAATTGAAAAATCTCTGCAATCAGAATTTGAGACAAGTATTAGCGAGATTAGCTTAAATTCTTTAATTAAAGAAATCCAAAAAAAGAATCGTAATGATGATGTCAATATAGAGTTTAAGAATGAAGACTCGACAGATATAAGAATTTTTAGTCGGTACTCATATTTGGAAAAGGTTTTAGAAAATATTATTTATAACGCAATTAAATATTCTGATTCACAGAAAAAAGATAAATTTATAACGATTTCAATTATTAAAAAGAATAGTTTTGTTGAAATAGACATTATCGATAATGGGAAAGGAATTGAACCTAAAATACTGCAAGCAATTCAAAACGGAACTTTAAAAGAAGAACAACCAGAGGCAATGGTTATCGATGGGGTCTTTAGTTCGAAATTCGGATTGTCAGCAGTAAAAGAATATCTGGACCATGTTTTATTAGGTATTTGGAAAATTGAAAGCGTGGTAGGAGAGGGTAGTAGTTTTAAAATTATTCTTCCTGTAGATTATGGACAGATAACTTCTAAGGGTGAGAAAATAGTTTTATCTTCCGATAAAGAAAATTTTAAAAATATTAGGCACGATGTAAATAATTATTTAACTTCCTTATTAGGTTATACAGAGTTAATTGTAGATGATGTGAATGATTTAGATTTAGCAGAGATAGATAAAAAAGATATATCCGATAGTATTAAAAAGATTGAAAGTATTGGTACTTTGATCCGAGATGCACTTAAAGAAGAAAATTTTACTAAAGAAGAAGTTATTCGCTGGTCGAATCAAATGTTTTTAGGTAATCCGAATATTGGGTTGGAGTTGCCTGATGATATTTCTCAAGAAGATTTAAATATATTAGGAAATGATTTTAAAACTGCGGCGTTGAGTAAAATGTTAGCTGTAGAAGATAATCTAGAAAATAAATCAAGATTAGAAAAGTTAGTTTCAGTTTTTGGATTGGGGATTTTAGGAGTAAGTGCAATTAGTGGGCTTATTTTGCCACCCATTGGAGCAATTATACATTGGCAGCAATATTTTCATTATGATTTTGATCAGTATGATTTAGATAAATTGAGAATAGAACAAAATACTGAAAATATTTTTAATGAAGTGGCGTTAGATCCTATGGGAGATTTTAATTCTAGGTTAGATCCATTTTCTCCATTAACAGTTTATTATTTAGAGCCAGTTAAAGAAGATGCTGCGCGTCATGCTATTGTTGGCGATGAATTAAAAAAAGAAGGTGGTATTCCAGGTTATTTTAATGGTAAGTATGTTTATAGTGGAGCTAAATCAAATCTGTTATTCCCATTTGTCAAAACCGATAATCCTTTAATGTTTATTTTTAGTACAATTCCAGAAGAAACAGCGTATGAATTAAAACTTAATTTAGTGCCTCAAGATCAAGAACGTTATGTTGTGGCATATTTTGTAGATTCTTTAGTTGGAGGAAATTATTCCATCGGTAAGTATCAGGAGAATCGAGAAAAAGTATGGAATTATATTGCAGCGAATATTCAATATGATCCTATTGTTTCGCAAAATTTAAAAAATGGAGCTAATAACGAATTGTTTATGGGAACGAAAATGCCTAGTGAATTACTTATTGAAGGATCTCCGGCTATTTGTGTTGATTATTCACGATTAACTTCTACAGTAGAAAATCATTTATTATGGATGACACTGCAGAATCAAGCAAAAGAAAAATATTCTTTTGTAGACTACTTAAAAGATAATGAAATTTATTTTTCTATGGAAAATTATTCGCATCCTGTTTATGCAGAATATGCTGCAATGATTATACAAGCATCTCCTATCGTTGGAATTTTAGGTACAGCGTTTACAACTATAGTTGCGCCTGTTTTGTTTACTGTTAGAGCTGCAGGCAGGTTATTAGAGAGAATAAAAAATAATAAAAGATATAAAGAACAGGTTGTTTTAACTCAGGATTGGGAGGAAATTGCGATCGAAGACGATGGTGGCATGAATAAAGTTAACGCAATTAAAGAAAATTTATTAAGCGGGGTTGAAGATAAGAATTTGATTAGTAAAATCCGTAATTCAGATATTAAGCAAGAGCAAATAGAAATAGATGGGGCAATGGTCGATGTTTTTATCCTTGATGATAATTTAATGATTGATTATGGTATGTTTTTTACAGGATCAACTAATGATGAGAATACTAATTTAAAAGGTATGTATATTTATGATGTGGATGCTATTTTGTTAAGGAAATTTGCGTTTGAACAGATTAAAGCTGGTAATGCATTTTATGCAACAACTCTTTATCATGAATATACTCACCAGCAGTATGAAAAAAAATATCAGCCTAGTTCTGATCCAGAGGCTGAATGGGTAAGAATGTATATCGATGAATGGAATGCAATGATGCGTTCTGAACTAAAGTATACAAAATTATCTGGCAAATCTTTAGGAATAGTTCCATTAGATATATCTTTAAGGTTAACTGGTAAAGGATATTATGGTCGCCATGCGATGCAAAATTATCAAATCGGATATCTTCTATATTTATATTCACAGTCTCATTCTCGAGAGCAGATGATAGATTTGATGGCTAAGTGTATGAATGAAAATACTTTTAAAGGATTTTTACAGCAAATTAGTAATCAGTTTGATTGGAAATTACAAAAATTAGATAATTTTAAATTTGAGAGTTTAAGAAATTTATTGAATCAATCGCCGGAAGAATTATTGAAACAAGATATGGAAGGCGTAGGCAGCGATTCTTACGATTCATCTATAGAGCAGAAAATTCATTATGAAGTTTTGGAACTAATGAAGCAGATTGGTCCAGAAATTGCGGCGGCACGAGCAGCGCAGTATTGGAAAGGAAAATCTGAAATAGAAAAACAACAGGAGCTTACCCAATTATCAGAGGAAGTAAAATCTGCAATGAAGTTAGCATCAAAACAGTTTTTTATCACAATTAATGGACCGATTACTGAAGAAGTTAAAAATTTAGTAAATGCTTATATGATTTTTGCTAGAGAAGAATTGAATGTGACGTTGCAGATTGCTCCTGATAACCGCGATCCAAAACATTTAAATGAACGTTTAGTTGTAACTGTTGTTCCTATCCGTAAAAATTCAGATATTATTGAAATTGATGATGGTGGCAGCGGTTCTAAGAATAAACTTGGTGGTGTTGATTTAAGGCGGCTTCCTGTTAAAAAACAGTATTCTGCAAATATTTTAAAAGAATTGAGCCAAAAAGATTTAACCGTTACTTTAGCAGATTTAGATAAACAATGGAGTCAGTTAAACACTATGGTAAAAAGTGGATTTGCTCCTTCTGGGCAGAGATTAAAAGAATATGCTTTTGGGTGTGTTGCAAAAGGCGTTATAGATAGTCGTAGGGACGATTTATTGAATTGTTTAGCGGGAATTTTACGTATGGAAGAAGATAAAAATAACAGTACGGATATTTGTGTAAAAGATACAATAATGTTTTTAGAAACAGATAATGTTAAGTTTATAACTAAAAGGTAATATGAAAAAATTTTTATCTATTTTAATCCTAATAACATTTATATTCCAGCAGGCTGGTTATGCTCAAGTAGCAAGCCAGGTAGATATAAGTGGGATAGTGG
>CAYQXW010000094.1:0-7113 GCA_964421615.1 uncultured Planctomycetales bacterium | reverse complement strand
GTATATCCTACTTCTATACTTTTAATAACATTTTCTAAAGTTTTAATTTTAGCTTCATTTATTTTTTTCTCTATCACATTACTTCTCACAGAAACTTCTATCCCTTTAAACCAACCCCAAAGTTTCTTAAAAAATTTTTTTACTCTATTTATATCTTTTAAGTATAAAACCTTGTCTTTTTTTCTTAATTTAAAAATCCTATTTTTTATTTTAGAAACCTTAACTAATCTATTTATATCATTTTGCACAATATTTAACTTCTTATCTTTTATTCTACCGCCATCATCTTTTATTTCTTTCATTAACAAATAATCCGAATGTTGAAATTGAATCTGTGGATAGAAAACTGGGAAAACTTTAACAAACCCCTCTTTAATCCAAAAATTATTCAAACAAGCGATTTTAAATCCGGCACCAACAACTGAAACAGTATCAAAACCAATATTTTTCAAATAAGGCGTTAAATAATCTCTAAACCATGTTTTCCCAATTCCCTTATGTCTCAATTCTTTTGTCAGATAAAAATCTATAATTTGCGCTCTCCAAGGCAAGTTATAAAAAACAACATCATATCCATAAGAATCTTTAGATTCAACACTAAACGAATAAACTTTATCTAAATTAAAATACTTTCTTATGAATCCAAAAACAGATTGATCATGCGCAGAAGCTAACCCTTTAATAACTAAAATATTTGTAGATTGGACGCTCATCCTGGACACTATATTTTCAATTTTTGAATCAAAAACAGCCATATCGATTAATCTAGAACTTACTGAATTCTTAACGATTAAATCATCCTCACCTGCAGAATATTTATTTCTTATCTTACGCACTGGAACTAACGCATCTTCCGCAATATTTAAATCGAAATTTATCCCTTTCGGATCAACTTTAGTTAATAAATTAATAAAGTTCATCTTTAAACCTGAATCCATTTTTAATAAAATTGTTTCTATTGATTCTCTATCATTAAAAACAGCTGCAACTAGCTTATTCAAATCAACCTCTTGCCCACCATCATCTATAAAATATTCATCCGAAGAATATTTTTCTAAAATACTAGCAAGCTTTCTTTCATAAAGAACTAAAAACAAACCCTCTAAACTATTCTTCCTTGTTATCATAGAAATCTTATTGGTAATTTCATAATAACTAGCTGCATTATTAATATTTAAAACAAAAGGATTAACATTTTCCTTTAAAAGAATAAGATTTGAGATTAAAAAACCTGTACGATGGTTGCCTTCTAAAAATAATTGAGGATGACTAAGAATCCTAACATAAACACCTGCAGCTTTCTTATATGCAGATAATTTACTATTTTCCCTTAACCACCCCATAACCTCTAATTTTCTTTCTTGAAAATCTCGATAAACAGTTTCAACATATCTCTGATAGTAAAATCTATCAAAAGGACTATCACTTATCATACAAATATAGTGTAATTCTAAAAAATCCTCTTCATATACATCATATTTTTCAAAAATTCTTCTATTTAAATATTCATATCCCTCAATCATAAATGATAGTTCCCGATCACTTATAATTCCAACTCTATACTTAAGCTGGGAATTTATTAAACTATTTTTCTGTTGAACTTCGGATAAAGCATCCTTAATTTTAGAAATATTTAACTTTTTATTCCCGCCATCTTCCTCTGGCATTCCTATATACAACCTAAAATATTTTTCCGGAACAATTTTATTCCCATGCATATCACAAATAAAACCATCTTTTTGTATAAACAACATTATATTCTGTACAAAAGATTTTTTATCTTGAATAAAATTATTTGCCCTCATATTTGAAATATAAACAACCCGAGCTCGATGATAATACTGCGATAAATCATCAAAATCATTTACATCCCAGCGGCGTTCTGCGCCTTTTATCTTACCATTTCCCCATAACTTTCTAATATAATCATACTGTTCAATTGTAGATAACCAACCACTGCGCCTATATGCACTTGCCCGACTAATTTTATCTAAATAAACTTCAAACAGCTTATGACGTTTTTGCCCCATAGTTAAAGTTGCAAGATCATCCCAATAATTTTTAACAATATCTTGCAGCTCCATAGGAAACAAACTTGAAATTTCTAAACCCGTTGCATTGTAATATTTACAATCAGCTTCCAGACCACTAAAATACTCAAAAATTAAATTAAAATCCTTACAGTTATTTAATTCAATAATTTTACTTTCTTCTAACCGCTTGCCTAGTATTCTAGATATAAACTCAATTCTGTTTTTACACAAAAGAGTCAAAACTCCAAATAAAGGCATACGCACCCAAGTAACATAAGGATTATAATCTAAAATCAACGCTTCTTGTGCTTGCATATGCGTCATAAAACTTTCTATCTGCCCACCCCAACATGGGCCAATTAATAACCCTCCCTGAACATATTTAGCTAAATAATCATACGCCTCCGAATACGATTCATTACTTGCCACATACGCACACCCATCCCATCTTTGGTCATCTAGAAAAAAATTTCGGAAGGAATGTTTTTTACAAAAAGCATAATAATCTTCTAGCATTGCTTCGATTTGCCCACCATCAACGTCAATAAACTTCCAAATTTCTTGGAAAAGTTGGACATCAGATTTTTTCCCCTTTAACGGAAGATTAATTAGAAATAACTCTTTTAAGTGCTGAGGACGAGAAGAAGTAGCAATTCTAACAGCTATACTTCGCACAACACCAGAAGCAACCAAATCCATAACAACCTGCTTACTAAGATAAGGATTAAAAGCACAAGCTACGCTAGCTGCCTGCGCTTGTGTAAAATCATTTCCTAAATTTAACAATTCAAAGAAAATATCACGGCTTAATTGGTAATTTGAAGCAATTGATATTTGAATGGCCTGATTTTCATTAACTTTTTTCTCTAATAACTCATTCAAAAGAAATAATCTGCTGCTTAATTCATTTAATGGGATTCTATCCAGCCTAATCTCTTTTTCTAAATTTTTTATATCCTGCCCTGCTTTATAAATTTTCTTTGCTAAAAATTTTTTATACATTTTATAAAATACTTCAAAATTCTTATCCATGCTTTTATATATTTCATTTTGAGAAGAAACATGGTGACTTTTTACTAAGAATAAATAGTATCCTAAAAAAAACTGATGTTTATCATCCAAAATAACGTTATATTTCTCTAAAAAATAATTTAACCTAAATAAAACATTGCGTTTTGTAGTTTCTAAAACCTCAAACCAATTAAAAAGCTTTTGTTCTAGCAAATCTTTACTTATATTTTCTTTTTGCAGCTTTATTTTTAACTTAACAAACTCATAAACCTGCTCATCCAGAATATTCTGCATCTTGCAGTAAGGAATAAAATCATATGTAAGCAGGCTGCTATCAAAAATATTCTTTTTCCCCATATATAATCTTGAATATCCCCTTAACCTCTCAAGATCAGATAAATACCGGGCAAATAATTTGATTCCAAATTCATCATCTTTTATTTTACTGAAAAAATTAGATTGTTCATCATACTCTAAAACAGATTTCATCCATTCGACTTTATTCTGAAAAGATTTAACAAACGCATCATCATAACTATCTTTTGCTAAATTCATCCACTCAAACATATCATTATAAATATCACTATCGCAAAGACCTCCATCTAAATCACTATCAACATACTGATCTGCGGCTTTATTAAATTTGAATAAATTCACACCTTCTTTATAAACCATCACGCATTCAGCCATATTATTATCAACATGAATAAGATGATAATTATCTTTTTTAATACCATTAAGCAAAATATAATTAATCCAACCTAATGAAACCACAAAATCACACGCTAAAAACTCTTGTCTAGCTTTATTGGATAACCTGGTTAAATCTACGCCACCTACTCGAGGATTATTTACCAAAACTATAAACCTTCCTCGCATATAATAATCATTCAACTG
The DNA here is from genome assembly GCA_964421615.1 of uncultured Planctomycetales bacterium. GTDB lineage: Bacteria > Omnitrophota > Gorgyraeia > Gygaellales > Profunditerraquicolaceae > CAYQXW01. Next base: position 3,172 of record CAYQXW010000094.1, on the reverse strand, counting down.
AGAAAAAATCGGTTTTGATAAAAGCTGCATAACATCACTATTGGTAACATCAACTCCATAACTATCACCTCTTGTGACTAAAGAAACTTTAAGCTCTGAATTACTCAAAAGTTGTTTTTGAATCAAATACAATAAATATACTATCTCCCCGTTATTATTAGAAAGGTAAACTACAGATTTTGCATTATTATTAATTCTATATAAATATTCTTCTACACTACTAACCTCATCTAAAATAAAATCTTCCTCTCCTGCTTCAATCTTTTTACTAATCTGGCTATAATCTTCCTCAAAATCCCCTATTTTATAATCATTTCCTTTTAAGTATTTCTTTATTCTTACTGATAAGTAAATTTTTTTAACAAGATCCAGCTGGTTCAAACTATCCTTTTTATTTTCTAATCTTCTTAACGCTAAATCATTCAATCGTTTATTCACTGAAGCAAATGCATTATATTCTTTAATAAAAGGTGAATTAAAAAATGCCAGCTTAACACTCTGTTTCAAAAGGACAAAATACTCAAGAATAGTTAAATTTTCTCGAAGCTCTTCAAATTTACATTCACCACCCGACATAATTAAGAAAGAAGTATTATTAATAAAATACTCATCTACAACACTACAATCCAAAGCCATTTCTACAATTTCTTTTGCTTCAGAAATAATTTTCTGTTTACCTACTATACGTTGCGGAAACACACGACATAACATTTCTACTTCTCTCTCAATAAATGCAGCATCATATCCAAACGATTTAATAAAATTTGAATAGCTTTTGTAAACAGCCCTACTTTCCTCACTAACTAATGAATAATCATTACTAAATATTCTATTGGGTAGTAAAACTTTGTAGAATTTCTTATACAACATTTTTAAATCCCGATCTCTATACTTATTAATTAAATACTTATTCTCGAGATATTTAATCACTTTTGGCTTGGATAAAAATGTAAAATTATAACAATTAATTCCATTCTGATCAGCAGTGATTTCATAAGAAAATCTGGGAGTTACAGGTTTATTTGCAGGATAATAAGTATAACTTTTCATCAATTTTAGATAATTATCTTTAAATATTTCCCTAGACTCAAATTCTTCATAGTTGAATTTTAAAAATGGGATTATATAATCTTGATAAACCATGCATGGACTATCCCAGTTACGGTTGTTTTTAAAAATATGCTTATATAATTCTATAATCAAATTCTCTTTAAACTTAAATTCATCAAAACTTTTAGAACTATCTAGCAAATATGGCAAAAGATTAACCATAAATTTAATTACATAAATATCACTCTGCGCAATCTTACCAATAGCTTTTACTAAAGAAAAAATATGCACAACTTGTTTTTTATAAACCTGAGCATTAATATCAACACCCTGCCTGATTACAAAATCAGCAATATCATCTAAAATATAGCTCATAAAATAAGAATGCACATAAAAAGACAATAAACGTTTATTATCTTTTATATCTATCCAAGCCTTAGTTATCCACTCATCAAGTAAAATTTTAAGCTCTTTATTTTCTTTTTCTAAAAATCCAAATTTATATGCAACATTATCTATAAGTATCTGCCTATTCTCTCCGATAACTTCACAAATTGCATATAATTCTTCCTCTACATTCGGATAAAGTTGATAACCCAATTTTTTAAATTTACTAATTTCCGACTCTATTAAACTACTCGGATTAATAAGTTCTTGATTATCATAAGCTTTTTCTGCAAGCAGTGAAATAAAACCAAAATAATTTAAAATATTCCTATCTATCTGATTATTTTCATCAGTCATTTCAGTTGAATATCCAAAACTTTCCATAAAATCATTTTTACTAAACCAATCCAACGTTGAATCTTTCATTTCTTGCTGCTGTATTCTATTTATTACAGAAGATGGTTTCAAAAAAATCGTATTCAGATATGCCCAAGGCAAGACCTCTTTTCGTGTACCATTTCTAATAAACACATTTAAATCTTCCGGCATAGCAGATGACATAAACGCAGCATCATTCAAAATATTTACATTAAAACCATTACCAAAATTATTAGCAGTAAATAACTGCTGCCACCCCGATGTTTTAGATTTTATTTTTTCTTTTAATTCCTGATCTACCAAAACAGCTAAATTAGAAACTTCAAACAAACGTAATAATAAATTTCCAGAAACCTCACTAGGAATTGCCATAAACGCAGATGAAAGTAAATCTAAATAATGATACCCTTGAGGATCATAATTAGTAATAAATCCTAAATTATCCATTACCCCTAGAACTTCTCCTGATTTATAATAATCTTTAATATATTCCAATAAAATATGGCTTAACTCCCCGTCTCCGCCTAAAGCACTAACCGCTAAAAGCATTCGGTCTCCCAAAACCTTTTCTAACTCTCCAAAAAAATCTAAAAATACAGAATCCGTATTCGGTGACTTTACATTGTTCTCTGGATGAGACGGATCATCACGTACTAATTTTTTAAAAGGGAACCTAGACAAAATATCGCCACCCATATCCAAACCAACTACTAAAGTTTGATCAACATAGTTCTTTTGCCAATCTAAATAAGCTTCTGCAAGATTTTTCCCGGATTTACCGACATCAACCATAACAATTTCAATATCATTTTTCATTGCCAAATTCGCTATAGCTGATTCAGCTAAATTAACTGACAAAAATAAACCTGCTATAGTTTTTTTGTTCATATCTAAAACTGGAGTATTAATAACCACTCCAGACTCTACTTTATAAAAAACACCATTAGCATCAAAAGAAGAAACTGGATTTCCATTTCTATCTCTAAAACTTGTCATTGCTAGCGGACCACCCGGAGGATTTTCCTCTCCTCTTTTTAAATTAGAAGTAAAAACTCTCACTTTAGTTCTGTTCCCCATTAATCTTCTTAACTCTACAGCTAACAATAAACCTCCTAAAGCATCTCCTCCACCTCCTGCAGCAATCACATCAACATAATAAATTTTCTTATCTTCTAACACCTTACTTAAAGATTCTTGCGCATATAAAACCTTGTATTCATCAACAGCAATAAAAAAATTATTACCCCCATCAGCGTCTAGCTCTAACCTTTTCAAAGTAACTTTTGTATTTACATAATACATATGAGTATTAATTAAATCATATTTTAAAATTAAATTTCTTACTGCTGGATAAAGA
>CAYQXW010000093.1:0-7130 GCA_964421615.1 uncultured Planctomycetales bacterium | reverse complement strand
CTCACCTTTAGCTCAAAGAGATTCACGCTCAGATGTTGGAAGAAAAGTTACAACTAAAACTGAAAGCCGAAGATCAGATTTAAAAGATATTTTTTTTGCTAATATTCAAAGAGCAAAAGAATCATTGCGAGTGTTAGAAGAGTTTACAAAATTAATTGATATAAAAACAGCCGTATCTTTTAAGGAATTAAGATATAAAATTTATGAAATTGAAAAAAAAGTATATTTGAATTTAAAAAGAAAGTAATAAGATGACACAGCTTGAATTTGCACGTAAAAATAAGATTACAGAATTAATGAAGCGAGTAGCGAAGAATGAATGTGTTTCTGCTAAATTTATTTTAGAAGGTATTAAAAAAGGAACTATAGTAATAACAAATAATAATACAAGAACGATTAAAATACCTTGTGCTGTAGGAAAAGGTTTAAAAACTAAAATTAATGCTAATATTGGTACTTCTACTGACCAGCCAAATTTAGATAAAGAGCTTATAAAATTAGATGCTGCAATTAAATATGGTGCTGACACTATGATGGATTTGAGTGTTGGGGGAAATTTAATTGAAATAAGAAAAAAAATTCTTGAAAAATGTACTGTTCCATTGGGAACTGTTCCGATTTATGAGATTGCAGTATTAGCGCAAGCTAAAAGAAAAGATTTTTTAGATTTTACAACTGAAGATATTTTAGAAGTACTAGAAAATCAAGCTAAAAGCGGAGTAGATTTTTTTACTATTCATGCTGGGATAACCCAGTATGCTTTAGATTGCATGAAAAAGCAAAAAAGAGTGCTTTCTGTAGTTTCTAGAGGTGGGGCTATGATTGCAAGCTGGATGAAAAAAAATAAAAAAGAAAATCCATTTTATGAATGTTTTGATAAGATTTTAGAAATTGCATATAAATATGATGTTACGTTAAGTTTGGGAGATGGTTTAAGGCCAGGTTCTATATTTGATGCTTCAGATAAGGCTCAGTTTGCAGAATTAAAAACCTTAGGTGAATTAACTAAAAGAGCTAGAACTAAAAATGTACAGGTTATGATAGAGGGACCAGGGCATGTACCTTTAAATCAAATAAAAGATAATATGGAAATCCAAAAAAAATATTGCAATGGAGCTCCTTTTTATGTTTTAGGCCCATTAGTAACAGATGTAGGTGCAGGCTATGATCATATAACTGGTGCAATCGGTGGTGCTTTAGCAGCTTCTTATGGCGCAGATTTTTTATGTTATGTTACTCCTGCAGAGCATTTGCGGCATCCTGATTTAAATGATGTTCGAGAAGGTGTTATTGCTTCTAAAATTGCAGCTCATGCTGGAGATATTATTAAAAATCCTAAGAAAGCGTTAGTTTGGGATAAAAAAATGTCAGAGGCACGTAGAAATCGTGATTGGAAAAAACAAATTGAGTTATCTGTTGATCCTGAAAAAGCTAAAAGTTATAGAGCGTCATCTATACCAAAAGATTCACAAGTTTGTACTATGTGTGGTAAGTATTGCTCAATTAAATTAATGGATTCTTGGGGATGTAATTAAATTTGCGGGCGTAGTTCATCGGTAGAACACTAGCTTCCCAAGCTGGATAGGAGGGTTCGATTCCCTTCGCCCGCTTTAAATTAGTAAAAAATTGGATAATAAAATAAATAAGTCACTGATTTTTAATTTGTTGTTAATAACTTTTATTTTGTATTTTTCAGGTTGCACCACTGTTCCTAAAAATATAACTAAACCAGTAGTTATTGAACAAAAAAATTTAGTTGAACAAAGTAAAGAAGTTAAACCTATCTATCAATTAAAACATAAAATAGAAATAAAAGAGACTTTATTTAAAATTGCTAAAATGTATGATGTTGATGTTGATGATTTAGTAAAAGTCAATAATATAGAAGATCCTACTAAGATTGAAATTGGGCAAGAGTTAATTATTCCTGGATTTGAAAAAAAGAAGTTAATTTTAGTTGATAAAGTTTCTAAAGATGAGTTTATTTGGCCTTTAAAAGGTAGAATTTTGAATAAATTTGGTCAGAGTATGGGAAGTATGGTTAATAAAGGAATAGATATTCAGCCTCTTTATGAAGATGCGCAAGTAGTTGTTGCTAAATCTGGTAAAGTTGTTTTTGTAAACGATAATTTTATTAATTTGGGAAAAACAATTATAGTTGATCATCAAGATGGTTTTTTTACAATTTATGGAAGAAATTCAAAAGTTTTTGTTAAACCAGGAGATTTTTTAGAAAGAGGAACTGTTATTGCTAAAGTAGGTGTTAGCTCTAATGATAGAAGAAGATTTTTACACTTTCAGATAAGAAAAGGAAGTGTTGCTAAGAATCCGTATTTTTATTTAGTAAATTAATGATATGAAAGAAAAATTCTTTGCCCGAAAACAGTATTTAGAAGTATTAGAGAAAAGAATTGTCGGTTTGAAAGATGGTTACCGTCAGAATATTGCTTTAATGGGAGATGAACTTGTCGGAAAAACTTCTTTAATTTTCCAGTTATTAAGTAAATTCTGTGATAATAATTTTATTTTACTTTATATTGAATCTAGACATGAAACTTTAAATTCTTTTGGTCGAAGATTTATTGGAATATTATTATACAATTTCTTATTGAACAGTAATGTCCCTCTTAAAGAAGATTTGAATTTTCTTCTTGAAAAATCTGCCAGTTTTATTCCTAAAACAGTAGAAAAAGCCAGAGGTATTCTCAAAGATTTAGATAAAAGAAAGAAAGATAGCATTTTTAATCGGCTCATGTCTTTATGTGATTTAATTAATGCTGAGACTAATAAATATTGCGTTGTGATTATAGATGAATTTACAAATATTGAGAATTTTGGCGTTAAAGATATTTATAAAGAATGGTCTCAGTTATTGATGGTTCAGAAAAAAGTAATGTATATTATTTTAAGTTCACAGCAGACTAAAGCAAAAAATATTTTATCTAAAGATCTAAGCTTATTATTTGGTAATTTCGAAATTTTGATATTGGGACCGTTTAAATCTAAAAATACAGAAGATTATTTAGATTTTAGGTTAAAATCAGTAAATATAAATCGTGGTATTAAAAATTTCTTAGCACATTTTACAGGTGGGTATCCTTTCTATTTGGATGTTATTACTGAGTCTATTGTCAATAATCCACAAGTAGAATTAGTAGATATTCTTGATCATTTATTGTTTACTAATTCTGGTATTTTAAATCAGCGGTTTTCTAATTTAATAAAAAGATTTTCTGATACTAATTGTTCTCAAGATTATATAAATATATTAAGATCTATTTCAAATGGCCAAAATCGAGTTAAGGAAATAGCACATTTATTGCATAAAAATCAGACTGAAATTATTAATAGAATAAATTTTCTGCTTGAGACTGATGTTATTAGCAGATTTGGTGATTTTTTAAAGATTAATGATAGAGTTTTTAGTTTTTGGTTAAAGTTTGTTTATCATGAGAAACAGCAGTCTTTAAGTTTTGATGCACAAAATCAAAATACTTTTTTTAAAAAGAATCTTGAGGATATGATTAAGGATTATCTTTATGTTGATAATAAGCCTGTTTCTGAAAGATTAGTTGATTTATTAAGAATGTTTTCAGACGATAAATTGCAAGTTGAAAAGAAAAACATGAGATTAACTCATTTTAGAGAAATTAAACCTTTAGAATTTAATCATAGAGGCATTAAGGAAGGGTTGATTTGCCGCTCTAATGACAGTATTTGGGTTATAGGGTTGAAAAATGATTTAGTTACTGAAGAAGATATTTCTGATTTTTCTAAAGAGTGTAAGAAATATAGAAATAAGCTGGAAAGAAAAATTCTTGTTACAATGAGAGATTTAGACGCAAATAGCCGATTGATGGCCTTGGAAGAAAAAATTTGGACATGGGATTTAAATCATTTGAATCATATTATGGATTTATTTTCTAAACCTAGGATTATTGCATAATGAGAATTTTAGTTTTGTCTGATACTCATATTCCAGAAAGAGCAAAAAGTTTACCTAGGCTTATATGCGATGAATTGAAAAAAGTAGATTTAGTTATACATGCAGGGGATTTTGTAGATATTGAAGTTGTTGATTTATTGAAAAAATATTGTAAAAATGTTAAAGGTGTATGTGGAAATATGGACCAAGAAGAAATAAGAAAAAAGTTTCCAGAGAAAGATATTTTTGAAATAAATAATTTTAAAATTGGATTAATTCATGGTGTTGGTGCTCCTAATAAACTTTTAGGAATTGTTAGTGATATTTTTAAAAAAGATAAGTTAGATTTAATAATTTTTGGCCATTCGCACTCACCGTATAATAGTAAAGAAGGTAATACAATTTATTTTAATCCTGGGAGTGCTACTGATGAAATATTTGCACCATATAAATCATTTGGTATAATAGATATTGATAAAGAAATAGTTTGTAAAATTGTTAAAATATAAAAAATATGGATAAACTTTGGGCTCCTTGGAGAATAAAATATATACAATCTAAAACAGATAATAAGTGTTTATTTTGTGAAGCGGCTAAAGACAAAAATAATAAACATCAAAAACACGTTATTTTTAAAACTAAATTCAGTATAGTTTTATTAAATATTTATCCTTATAATAATGGTCATTTGATGATTGCGCCTAAAAGACATGAATCAGATATTACTTGTTTGAATCAAGACGAAGTGTTGGATTTGTTTGATGCTTTAAAAAAAGCAAAACAATTGCTAGAATCAGTATTAAAACCTCAAGGGTTTAATATTGGAATTAATATGTCTGATGTTGCTGGTGCAGGTATTCCTGGTCATATTCATGTTCATATTGTACCTAGATGGAAAGGTGATACTAATTTTATGCCTGTTTTATTTGAAACTAAAGTTATATCTCAGTCTTTAGCTGAATTACATAAAAGGTTAAAAGATGCTTATAAAAGATCACGTTAGAGAATACGAAGAAAAGTTTTTAGCTTGTTATGCTATGAAAAGTATTAATAGCCGTGGGCGTGTTCATAAAGAAGAAGAACATCCTTATCGGTCTATTTATCAAAGAGATCGTGATCGAATAATTCATTCCGCAGCGTTTCGTAGATTAGAATATAAAACGCAAGTTTTTGTAAATCATGAGGGAGATTATTACAGGACTAGATTAACTCATACAATTGAAGTAGCTCAAATTGCTAGAACTATTGCATATGCATTAAGATTAAATGTTGATTTAACAGAAGCAATTGGTTTAGCCCATGATTTAGGGCATACTCCTTTTGGACATTCTGGTGAGGATGTTTTAAATGAACTTATGGTTAAGCATGGAGGTTTTAACCATAATCTTCATGGATTAAGAGTTGTGGATCATTTAGAAGAAAGGTATCCTGATTTCGCTGGATTAAATTTAAGTTGGGAAGTAAGAGAAGGGATTGTTAAGCATTCTTCAGCGTTTGATAAAGCTGCTCCGATAAAAGAATTAGCGCCGCATGAATTTCCAACTTTGGAAACTCAAGTTGCAGATATTGCTGATGAGATAGCTTATGACAATCATGATTTAGATGATGGGTTAACTTCCGGGCTTTTAAAAGAGAGTGATTTAGAAAAATTAGAGATTTGGAATATTATTTGTAAAGACATTTCCAGTAAATATGCTAAAATATCAGAAGAGAATAAGAAGTATTTGGTTGTGCGTTCTTTAATTAATAAACAGGTAACTGATTTAATAGAACAGACAAATCTGAATTTAGAAAAGCTTAAACTTAAATCATATTTAGATGTAAAACGTTTGAATAAAAAAATAGTGCATTTTAGTAAGGGTATGCAGGATTTAAGAAAACCTTTACGTGCTTTATTAATGGAAAAACTTTATCATCATTATCGTGTTATAAGAATGTCAGATAAAGCTAAAAGGTTCATTGCAGAATTATTTAATGTGTATTTGAAAAGGCCACAAGCGTTGCCTTCTCAAATACAAAAAAGGATTTCAAGCGATGGTGAAAGAAGAGTTGTTTGTGATTATATCGCTGGAATGACAGATAGGTATGCATTAGATGAGTATAAAAAATTGTTTGACCCCTACGAAAAGGTATAAAACTTTAATTTCTGCAGTTCATAGTATTTATCGTTTGGTAAATTCTACTTTTGAATTGAAAGATTTAGTTTCTCGGTTAGCAAGGTTGATTTGCCAGATATTTAGTGCTAATTATTGTTTAATTCTTATTTTAGATTCTACTAATAAGTATTCTTTAGTAAAATGTATTGTAAATGATAAGAAGAAAATAATACAAACCGGAAAAAGACCGATAACAAATCGATTAGAGAAGAAAATTCTTAAGAATTTTACTGCAATTAGAAATGGGAATTTACTTGCAATCCCTTTAGTTTCTGAAGATATTATGGGGTTAATAATAATAAAAAGACCTAAGACTGAAATCCCTTTTGAAATTGTTGACCAAGAAATATTAATGACAATTGCTGAACAGGCAATGATCGGAATAAAAAATTTACAGCTTTATGAGGAACAGCAAAAAACTATTTTAGGCAGTATAAAATCTTTAGTTGTATTGTTGGATACACGTATTCCTCAAGAATACACTCATTCTCCATATTTTACAAGAATAGTTGAATCTTTAGCTCATGAAATGCATTTAGATGAGAAACAAATTGCTAGTTTAAAATATGCTAGTCTTTTACATGATGCGGGTAAAATAGATGTTCCTATGCAAATTTTAACAAAAAATTCTAAATTAACACCTGAAGAGTTTAAAATTATGCAAAAGCATCCGATAAAAGGTGCGCAGATGTTGAAACATTTTCAGATGTTAAAGCCGGTTGTTCCTATAATTATGCATCATCATGAAAAATATGATGGTACAGGATATCCTTCACGTTTAAAAAAAGGTCAAATTCCTATGGGAGCACGAATTATGGCAGTAGCTGATGCTTTTGAGGCAATGGTTTATGGAAGACCTTATAGAGAAAGAGTATCTTTAGATAGAGCTTTAAAAGAAATAAAAATTAAGAGTGGGACTCAGTTTGATCCTAAAGTGGTGGAAGCTTTTCTTAAAATTGCCAAAAAATTTTATAAAAAATACTTGCAATTAGATCAATAAAAGTTATAATAATACTTTTCGTAATTTTATGACTCCCATTTTAGTATAT
>CAYQXW010000092.1:0-7373 GCA_964421615.1 uncultured Planctomycetales bacterium | reverse complement strand
TGACTTCACGCTAAGCGTTAAATTATAAAATCTAACGCCCTGAATGCTAAAGCCTTCAGGGCGTTTTTATTTTAGGAGAAAAATACACCTGGCTATCCGATTGGCCAGGGTGTAAGTTGAGTAATTGGTACCTTGCCTTATTGGAAGGCAAGTATGCCGCTACTGCGGCAAAAATACACCCGCCGGTCCGATTAGGCGGGGTGTGTAATTCAGGAAAACACACCGGCCCATCAGATAGGGCCGGGATGGAGATGGAAAAGGAGTATAAATACTTTGGGATTTCTATCCCAAAGTGTTAAATTTTCTTTTCTATAATTAACGGTATAAAGAAAATTTAAGGAGATAAAAATGTATTCAGGTGCAGAAATTTTAATTAAGTTGTTGGAAGATTTTGGGATAAACATTATTGCGGGGATTCCTGGCGGTGCTAATTTGCCGATATATGATGCTTTGGCGAATAGTGCGATAAAACATGTTTTAGTGCGTCATGAACAATCAGCAGGATTTTTGGCACAAGGGATGAGTCGTTCTACTGGAAAGCCGGCAGTTTGTTTTGCAACTTCTGGTCCAGGTGCGACGAATATTATTACAGCTATTGCTGATGCAAAATTAGATTCGGTTCCGATTATTATTATCACTGGCCAAGTTTCATCATCGCTTATAGGAACAGATGCGTTTCAAGAAGTTGATACTTATGGAATGACAATCCCGATTACTAAACATAATTTTTTAGTAAAAGATACTAAGGATTTGTTACAAATTATTCCGCAAGCGTTTAATATTGCTATGTCTGGTCGGCCAGGGCCTGTGCTTATTGATATTCCTAAAGATGTACAGTTGAAAAAAATTGAAGTTAATAATTGGCCGCAGATTGAGTTAAAAAAAGAAAAAACTAAAACTGATGATAATCAGTTGCTTAAAGCTGTTAAACTTATTAATGAGTCGAAAAAACCTTTGATTTTTATAGGTGGTGGAATGCTTTGGGCAGAATCTTCGGGTATGGTTGAAATTCTATCTACAAAAATTAATGCCCCAATAAGTTCTACTTTGATGGGGTTAGGTATTGTTTCTTGTGAGCATACGAATTTTTTAGGGATGGTAGGGATGCATGCAGATAAGTTTACGAATAAAATGTTTAGGGAAGCGGATTTGATTATTGCGTTAGGGGTGCGTTTTGATGATCGAGCAACTGGAAAAGTTGAGGATTTTTGTCCGAATGCAAAAGTTATTCATATCGATGTTGAGGAAGCAGAGATTAGTAAAATAAGAAAAGCAGATTTAGGTATTCAGTCGTGCGCGGGAGATTTTTTGAAAAATTTAATTTTGTTGGTTAATAATCGTGATGCTGATAATTGGATTGAGCAGGTTTGGAATAAGAAAAAGAATATCCTAAAAAGCAATAAATTTGGACCAGCGGAATTTATTTCTAGTTTGGGTAAAATCACGGATGAAGATACGATTATTACTACTGATGTTGGTCAACATCAGATGTGGACTGCTCAAAAATTTCCTTTTAGAAAAGCACGAACATTCTTGACTTCTGGAGGGCTCGGTACTATGGGGTTTGGTTTACCGGCAGCAATGGGTGCAGCATTAGCTAATCCAGATAAAAAGATTGTTTGTATTAGCGGGGATGGTTCCATTCTTATGAATATTCAGGAATTGGCTACCCTTTGTGAAGAGAATTTAAACGTTAAGATAATAATTTTTAATAATGGGCATCTTGGTCTAGTACGTCAACAACAGGAGTTGTTTTATAATAAAAATTATATAGCGTCTCAATTTAAGAGAAATCCGGATTTTATTAAGATTGCCAAAGGATTTGGAATTTCTGCAATAAGAATTAATTGCCAGAAAAAAGATATGAAGAAATTGAAAAAAATATTGGCATTGAAAAAACCAATGCTTATTGATATGAAAATAAATCCGAATGAAAATGTTTATCCAATGGTTATTCCTGGTAAAGGTAATCATGAAACGATGGGAGATTAATATGAAGATAAATGCGAATATTGTTTTAGAGTTAACTGTAAATAATCATGCGGGTGTCATGTCTCATATTGTAGGACTTTTTTCTAGAAGAGGGTTTAATTTAGAAGGTATTTTGTGTAGTCCGATTGGGGATGCGAGTAAAAGTAAAATATATTTGTTGGTTAAGAATGATGAAAAGCTAGACCAAATAAGTAAACAGTTAAAAAAACTATATGATGTTTTGGAGGTGAAAACGGGGAAAGATTATGATCATACTTTATTCGAGCGTATTCATGATTTAGTTTTGGGAGCATAGTGTTTAAATATTGTTAAAGAAAATAGTGTGTTTGACCGTTAATCCTTATAATAGGAAATAAATTATATATGTTATATATAAGGATTTTTATATGAATAGGTTAATATTTTATGTAAGTTTGTTTTTTGTTTTTATTTTTAAATCTTTTGTTTTTGCTGCTGACCAGGTAGAGATAACAAAAATTTCTGGTGAAGTTAAGGTTTTATTTGAAAATACTACGGATTATCAGTTAGCTGAAGAAGGGATGTTGTTAAAGCAAGGCGATAAAGTAAAAACATTAAGTAATGCAAGTGCAGAACTTTCTTTTAATGAAGATGATTCTAATGTTGTCCGCATAAGTGAAAATTCAGATTTAACGGTTACGCTTAAAGAAGATGAAAAATTAGATATGTCAGTAGGCGAAGTTTTTGCTACAGTGTCTAATTTGCCGCAGGGAAGTTCTTTTGAAATTCGTACTCCTACAGCTGTTTCTGGAGCACGTGGTACAGATTGGGTTACAACCGTTTCTGATGATGGGACTGATGTTGAAGCAATTGATTCTGTTCCATATGTCCGGCATTTTGAAAGTACAGGGGTTGTTTCAAACGAGAAGACTTTAATTCAGCCAGGACAGATGACGAAGGTAAGAAAATTTAATAGACCTATGTTGCAGCAGTCTATCAAAGAACAGTCTAGGGAAAAATGGAAAGCAGTAAAGCAAAATATGCGGCAACATATTCAACAAGCTAGAGTTCGCCGCGAACAAAATCCTCGTTTTGATAGAGATAAGTTTATCCAGCGAATGAAAGAAAAAAATATCAAACAACCATTATCTCAAGACATGGGAAAAGTAGCTTTGCCACAATTTAGACAATTAGATAGAGTAGAGAAAAATAAGAGTAGGCCTCGAGTACCTCCTAAGAATGTTAATAAACCAGTTAAAAAATAATTTAGTATATTTTAAATAAAGGAGTTTTTATGGGGTTAAATATTGAAGTGAAAGAAAAAGAGGCGCAATCTTTTATTGTTAAACCAAAAGGTGAATTAAATACAGATACGTATCAGATTTTAGAAGATAGATTGAAAGAACTTCTGCCGGTTGCTAAGGCTATTATTTTTGAAATGGGAGAGCTTTCTTATGTTAGCAGTATGGGGTTGAGTGCTTTGTTTAGGATTAAGTTGGCATTAGAAGAAAATCAAGGGACAATCGCTTTAGTGAATTTACAGCCACAGGTGCAGACTGTTTTTGATGCGATGAAAATTTTGTCTCCGCAGATGTTTGCAAGTTTGCAGGAAGCTGATGATTATTTAGATAGGTTTCTTGATGGGGTTCAAAAAGGAACCATTAAACCGCGAAATCAATAGTTCTGTATTTTTAAAGAGGTTAATATGGAATTTACTTTTGAGTTAAATGAAAATATAAAAACTGATTTGAAAAATGTTATTCCTTTTGTGGAAGATGTTTCTAAAAAAATTTATGAATTAACAAAAATTCAAGAAGAAGCTTTTAGGATTAAACTTATTTTAGAAGAAGCAATAACAAATGCTATGCGCCATGGTAATAAACTTGATGCAGAAAAAGATGTAAAAGTAAAAGTTTGCGCAAGTCCTGAAAAAATTTTTATAGAAGTCTCGGATCAAGGAGATGGATTTGATTTTTTAAATGTTGCTGATCCTACAAAAAAAGAGAATCTTACTAGACCGGGTGGGCGCGGAGTCTATCTTATGCGTGAAATTATGGATGAAGTAAAATTTTATGATAAAGGTAAAACAGTTACCTTGATAAAAAAATTTGTTCGGTCAGATGAAAATAAAAAAAATTAAATTAAATTTTATAATAATTTTTGTTGTTGCTGTTTTTCTTGTTTTGATCAATTATTTGGGATTTTTAAATCAGCAGGAGATGTTTGCTTATGATTGGTTGATGCGTACGCGTCCAAAGCAGGCAGTTAGCGAAGATATAATTATTGTAGAGATTGCTGATGATACTTTAAGAGGGTTAGGTAAGTGGCCATTAACTAGAAATTATCATGCGGCACTTATCAAAGCGTTAACAAGTTTTGGGGTTTCTGAAATTGTTTTTGATATTCTTTTTAGTGAAGCTGCTCAAGATGATAATGATGGGGCTTTTGAAAAAGCTATAAAAGAATCTGGCAGGGTTTATTTGCCGACAGCATTTTGGATAGAAAAAAATAAGAGTAATTGGGAAGCGAAAGAAGTTTTGAGTCCAGTGCTTGAAAAGTTTAAGGCAGAATCTAAAGGCGTAGGACATATAAATGTTGTTGTGGATAAAGATGGGAAAATAAGAAAATTACCTTTATGGATAAAATTTAATGATGAATTAGTACCGTATTTGGGATTTGCTGTAGCAACAAAAAGATTAGAGTATTTGCCTAAAATTGATTTAGATGAAAAGCAGGAAGTTTGGATTAATTTTCCTGGACATTGGGTTTCAACATTTGCTCATTATTCTTATTTAGATATTTTAAAAGCTTATGCAGATAATCAGAACGGTAAATTGCCTGCAATCGATTTAAATGTTTTTAAAAATAAAATTTGTTTTATCGGTTTGACTGCTACAGGTACAACAGATTTAAGGCCAACGCCTATCGATGAATCTTATCCGCTACTGGGAGTTCAGGCTAGTGTTTGTGATAGTGTGCTTCGGGGGCAATTTATAAAAAGGTTAGAGTGGTGGGCAAGAGCTGTAATTAATATCTTGTTTCTAGTTTTAATTCTAATGGTTTGTCAGAGGTTTGCTCCTGTTTCAGCATTTTTTGTTTGTTGTTTAATTTCAGTTTCGTATGTTTTTCTTGTATGGTTTATATTTGCTTTGTGTGGAGTTTTTACAGATTTAGTGCTGCCGGTTTATACGATATTTTTTGTTTATGCGGGAAGTTTATTGAATAAATTTTTTGTTGAAAAACAAAAAAGAAAACTTTTAGAAAAAGAATTAGAAATTGCTTCTACTATTCAGAAAAGTTTTTTACCTGCAAATATTGAAAATTTTAAATATGTTCAGATTCGGACATATTTAAAACCTGCAAAATTTGTTGCCGGAGATTTTTACGATATTATTGTTTTAGATGATTCAACTTTAGGCGTTTTTATTGGGGATGTAAGCGGTAAAGGGGCTTCTGCTGCTTTGATTATGGCTCAGGCAATATCTTTATTGCGTATTGTAGCGCAGAAAAATATAGATCCGGGTTTTGTTTTAACTGAGCTTAATAAAATGTTGTTTAAAATCCTAAAAGGTCGTTTTGTCACTGGGCAGTATTTAGTTATTCATACTAAAGAAGGTTTTTTTCAAGGAGCTTGTGCTGGACATAATCCGATGTTAGTTTTTCAATCTCAAGAAAAAAATGTTTCTGAAGTTTTAAAAGCTTCTGGTCCACCTTTAGGATTAATGGATAAAATAGTTTATACTACAGTGAAAAATAATTTAGTCAGTGGGCAGAAGTTTTTTCTGTATACTGATGGATGGACTGAAGCTAGAAATAAAAATGCAGAAGAGTTTGGCATAAAAAGGCTTATAGATATTTTTCAAAAAGCAGGGAGTGATGATATTGAAACAGTGAAAAATAAAATGCAACAGGCAATAGAGAATTTTGAAGTTAAAAATGAACAGCATGATGATGTTACTTCAGTTTTTTTAGAAATAGCTATTGAAGATTCAGGATTAACTCAGGGAATTAAATAGGAGGATAGAATGGCGCATTTAGAAATAAGTAGTATTAAAAGAGAAGATGGTGCGGTGATTATTTGTTTGAAAGGATCACTAGATACAGAAACTTATGAGAATTTACAGAGTCAGGCTGAAAAAATTTTTAGTTATCTAAAAAAACTGATAATTTTGGATTTAAAAGAGTTGGATTATATTAGTAGTATGGGGATTAGTGCGCTTTTTACTGTAAAACGTTGGGCGCAGGAAAAAAATGTAGATTTTGCAATGGTTAATGTCCCAAAACATATTCAAGAAGTTTTGAAAATTATCGATGCTTTGCCTGAAGCAACTCTTTTTAAAAGTGTAGAAGAAGCGGATGAGTATTTTGCTTCAGTTCAGCGTAGGGTAAAAGAACAAAAATAAAAAAGTTAATTAAGGAGTTTTTGTATGAAAGTTAATAATAAAAAATTTAATTTGTTGATAGGGTTTATTTTAATTTTTATTTTGTTGCCTGGTGGGACAAAGTCTTTTGTAGTAGGTCAAGGAATTACGGGAAATGCGGCATTGCCGAATGCTGAAGTTGTTGCTGAAAAAAAGGTTGATGCCATTGAATATTCTGCTTTAATGTTGGCAGCGGGTAAAGGTAGTTTAGAAACAGTGAAGTTATTGATTGATAAAGGTGCAGATGTAAATGAAGAAGCTGCGGATGGATCTACTGCTTTATTTTGGGCTGTAGGCCAAGATCAATTTGAGATAACAAAATTCTTATTGGAAAAAGGGGCAAACGTAAATATTAAAGTTAATAATGATACTACGCCTTTAATGATGGCAGCAGATAAAGGTAATTTAAAAATTGTAAAGTTGTTAATAGAAAAAGGTGCCGATTTGAGCATTAAAAGTAAAGATGGTGTAATGGCTTGGGCTTGGGCGGCAGCTAAGGGTAATTTAGAAATGTTTAAACTTTTAGTAGATAAAAATTTAGATGTGACAGATGATACTTCTTTTGTAGCGATAGTAGAAAAAGGGCATTTAGAGATAGTAAAGTTGTTAATTGAAAAGGGAATGAATATAAATGCGAAAGATAAAAATGGGATTACTGCATTAATGTGGGCTATTGGAAGAGGGAAATTAGATGTGGCTAAGCTTTTGATAGAAAAAGGGGCTGATGTAAATGCTAAGAGTAAAGTAGGTGGATTTACTGCTTTGACAAGTGCAGCTCGCGAAGGATATACTGAAATAGTACGGTTATTATTGGAAAAAGGTGCGCAGGTAAATATAGGAAAAACAACTAGTAAATAATTAAGTTATATAATAAAATATTTGATTAGAAAGCTGATAGAAAAGTAAGTATTTCTAGTCAAAAAGGAGTGTTGGTATGAAAAGAAATAGTTGGTTGTTAGTTGTTTTTTTATTTGCTGGAATTTTGTTTTCTGGTTGTTCGCC
>CAYQXW010000091.1:0-7438 GCA_964421615.1 uncultured Planctomycetales bacterium | reverse complement strand
CTAGGTAATCCCATAGCAATACGATTACAAATAAATTTCACATACCAAAGATAATGTAATGCTAAAGCATCTCTATTCGGCTTTGATTTTTGTTTTTTGTAACTTTGCCAAAGTTGCTTTTCCTGTTGTTCAGTAAAATTACTCATTTATTACTATCACTCCTTTGAGACAGTAGTAGGTGTATTATCTTCAACTATCATATTATACATTAATCCAAAGAAATATCCAAACATCAAAAATAAAAATAATCCAATCACGCCTTGTTTCAAACAAAAGAACAAATCATGCCCTTTTAAAATATTTATTATTGTAATTATAAAAAAAGCTAATGAACCAAAACAAACAGAAAAGAATTTCTGCATCTACTACTCCATTCTTTCGTTGTATGATACAAAGCCATTAATTTTTTGTCTGTCTTCCTGAGAAATAGTAACAAATTCCGCACCTACAAAATAATTATCTGAATACGGATCTTTTCTAACCGTACGTATTTTTACTTGCGCTTGAATAACGTTGGCCTCTTTTCCCTCGGGAGAAGGCATTTCAACCCAAACATCTAAAACAGACTGTTCTGTTATTTCCATAGGGAAAGATAAACACAATCCGCCAGCACTAATATCTTTACTCCATACAATACGATTATTCCCTGTAACATTATTTTCTTGCATTTCTGCTAATCTAATCTGAGTTTCAAGAAAAGCTTTTGTTCTTATATATTCTCTTTGTTGAAATCTTTTTACTTGTTTGGGTTTTTGCAAATAAACCAACGGAATAGGCATTGATATTTTATCCAACACTACAGAAGAAAAAGTATAAATCCCGCTATTTTCATATATTGAAACATCTATAGATTCTTGCTCTTGAAAATATACATACGTACCTTTTTCAATTGGAGTAGATATTGCTATTGAATCTTCAAAAACTTCCTGCACTATTGTATTAAAACTTTTTAATCCTTGAGGACGATTTAAAGTTATCCTTAATCTTTGATTAACTTTAAACTTAAATCTAGGAATAGGTTTTTCAATAAAGTTCTCTTGAGTTTTTTGTTCCGATAAAGATTCTTTCTTTAATGCTTCTTTTGTCTCTTGTAAACTAGAAGGCTGTTTTAACTTACTGTTTTTTATCAGAAAATTTTGTATTAATTTATTTAACATACCTGCCTTATTATAAATATTTATACATTACAAGTAAAATAATTCTGTTTTTCTTTTTTATCCACACTAACTAACATATCTATTAATTTACTCAAAGCAATCGAAGGCTGAGAACTTGCAGAACTAAACACAAAAGGCCGTCTGTCTTTAATAGATTGGTTGACAACACTACTTAATAAAACAAAACCTAAAAATTCTAATTGCTGCAAAAGAAATTTATTTGCAACAGAGTTAATTCTATCAAATATACTTAAAGCTTCTTGTCTATTTTTCACCATATTCACTAAAATACCCGGAACTAAACTTTTATTTTTTGATAATAACATTTTAACAACAGCATAACTTTCAGTAATAGATGCAGAATCAGTTGATGTTATAACAAAAACTTGATCTGAAAACGCTGCAATATCAATTGCAGTTTTATTTAATCCAGAAGGAGTATCTATAAGAATATAATCAATATCAGTAAATTTCTTTAATTTATTTATAAATAGTCCTGTATCTTCGTCGTCTAGAATATTATTTAACCCAATATCAGAACCACAATTAACAATTGTAGGATTAAAATCTTCCGCGCTAAACTGTACTGATAAATTTTTTTCGTCATTTATTATATCAATAAGTTTTATTTTTGCAGCAATATTTAAAATAAATTCTACGCTAGCAGTATGAGAATCATTATCCAAAACAATAACTTTTTTATTAAGGTTGGATAATTTCAAAGCTAAATTAGAAAGTAAAACTGTTTTACCAATACCAGATTTTCCACTAACAAAAGTTATAATTTGAGGTTTTACATTCCTAGATAATACTTCATCAATTTGATTATTATTTTTTGATTGCTTTACCAGTTCACGCAATTTTTGTGCCTGATCAAACATTTAAACACCCTTCCATAACTAAAGAACTTATTTTTTTAGAATCTGCTAGTTCAATATCATCAGGAACTGATTGACCTTTTGTCATGTAAGACAATGTTTTATCCATTTTAGAAACTACACTAATAATTAACCCCAAATTTAAAGCCTCGTCTAATTTAGTAAAAATTATTTTATTAATTGGAACAATACTAAACTTATTTACTATATCCATAGTATTCTTATAATTAGTCGTAGAACTTAAAACTAAATGTATTTCATCACAGTTTGCCGCCTCAAGAAAAGATTTTAATTCCTCTAACTGTTGGGAATTTTTCTGGCTTCTTCCAGCTGTATCAATAATAACAACATCTGACTTTTCTTGTCTTTTAATTGCCTGGCGCATTTCATGAGGAGTAGTAACAACTTCCAAGGTAATACCTAATATTTCCATATAAGTTTTGATCTGCTCAACAGCAGCAATTCGATAAGTATCAATAGTAATTACGCTAACTTTCTTTTTCTGAACAAGAGAAAAATTAGCAGCTAGCTTCGCAACAGTAGTAGTTTTTCCAACTCCGGTAGGCCCAATTAAAGCAACTCGAGTGTTTTTACCATCAATTAATTTTATTGGTTCACAGTTCTTAACTCTTGCACCAATTTGATTCTTTAGCTTTTCAAAAACTAATTGTTTATTTTTTTTCTGTTCATCGGTTAGTTCATCTTTGATACTATGAACTAACTCTGTAGCTAATTCCTGAGCAATCTCCTGCTCTATTAAATAAGAATAAACACTCGCTAAATCTTGAGATAAATCTTCTTTGTTATATTTAACATGCTGAGAAATACTTTCAATAGCTTTTTTTATACAACTAACATCTTCTTTTAATTTATTTAACCCATCTTCTGTTTCATACTTGTTTAAAACTGTTCTGACAGAACTATCTATACTATTTTTATGAATAGGTAACGCAGAAGGCAAAACATGATGATGTTTTTGTTGAGATTCCTCATGAAAATCAGCTAAATTTCGATTACCTATAAATCGTTTATCATTACAAGCTAAAACCTCAATAACTGCTTTATGGCAAAAACCAAAAACCCCATGTTCATAGTTAGTTCTGGTTTTAATTATAACTGCATCAACACCTAACTCTTTTTTTACCTGGAATAAAGCTTCTCTCATCGAATTCGCTTTAATCTTTTTTATTTCCATTAAACCACCTCCACCATACCTATGGATTCAAGATTAATACCCGGTTCAATTTCATTAAATGATAAAACAGTTAAATTCGGAATAGATCTTTCAGTCAATCTTTTAAAATGCATTCTTATCTGCGGCGAACATAAAATCACAGGTTGATTCCCATCATTAAAACTTTTATTTACTTCCAATGCTGTTTTGTTTAATACTTCTTGTATAATTTTTGGTTCCAAGGCAAGATATGAAATATCACCTGATTTTTTCAAAGCATTCACTAGCATATCTTCAAGATGAGGATCAAATGTTATTACTCTCATTTTACCTGATTCATCCTGGTATTGTCTACTAATATATCTAGAAAGTGCATGTCTCACATATTCTGTAAGCAAATCATTATCTTTTATTTTACTACCATAATCGCCTAATGTCTCTAAAATTGTTACTAAATCTTTAATCGGAATTCTTTCTCTCAAAAGATTTTGCAAAACTTTTTGAACACTACCAATACTTAACAAATTAGGAACAACCTCGTCGAGCAATGCCGGATATGTTTTCTTTAAATTATCAAGTAAAGATTTTACTTCCTGTCGTCCTAAAATTTCATGTGCATGTTTTTTAATTTCTTCCATAAGATGAGTTGTAACAACAGAAACTGCATTAACAACTGTATAACCTAAACTCTCCGCATGATCTTTTTGATTATCGCTAATCCAAATTGCCGGCAAACCAAATGCAGGCTCAATAGTTTTTATTCCCGTTAATAAATTATCTTTAGCATCGACATTCATCGCTAAAAAATATCCTGGCATACAATTTCCTTGCGCGATTTCCATTCCTCTTAATTTTATAGAATATGAATTAGGTTCCAATTTCATATTATCTCGAATACGAATCGGAGGAACAATAATTCCTAATTCTAAAGCACACTGTCTACGAATCGCAGCAATTTTATCTAATAAATCTCCCCCCTGACTTGTATCAGCTAGTGGAATTAATCCATATCCAATTTCTAATTCTAAAGAATCTACCTGTAACATATCTTCAACTGCATCAGGTCCTTTTTTCTTAACGCTCTCTTGTATTTTAGCTTCCTGTTCTTTCTTTTCTTCCTGCTGCCCAATTTGTTTTAAGTTATACCCTAAAAATCCAACTAAAGCGGCCATCACAAAAAAAGGTACTTTTGGTAAACCAGGAATCAAACCAAAGATAAGCAAAAATAATGCAGTCAATAAAACAGCTTTAGGCTTAGATAATAATTGTCCGCCTAATTGCCGACCTAATCCATGCCCTTCATCAGAACCTGTACGAGTAACAATAATACCTGCACCAACAGATAAAAGCAATGCAGGGATTTGAGTTACTAATCCATCACCGATAGTTAATAAACCATAAACTTGCAAAGACTGCATAGGATCCATTTTTTGCTGCAAAACACCGATAATAAATCCACCAATAATATTAATAACAGTAATAATAATACCAGCTATAGCATCTCCTCTTACAAATTTGCTGGCACCATCCATAGCTCCATAAAAATCCGCTTCCCGAGCAGTTTCTTTTCTTCGACGGATTGCCTCTTTTTCATCAATAACACCAGCATTCAAATCTGCATCAATAGCCATTTGCTTTCCCGGCATAGCATCCAAAGTAAATCTTGCAGCAACTTCTGCAACCCTCTGAGCACCTTTAGTAATAACAACAAATTGAATAACGACTAAAATTAAAAATATAACTGCACCAACAACATAATTCCCTCCAACAACAAAGCTTCCAAAAGCTTTAATAACTTTGCCATCAAAATTATTACCGTTAAGTAAAATTAATCTTGTAGATGCTATATTTAAAGATAATCTGAATAAAGTAAGGACTAATAATAAAGTAGGAAATGTACTAAAATCTAAAGGTTTAACCATCGAAACAACTAATAAAACAATAACCACAGACAAAGACAAACTAAGTGCAAGCAAAATATCAAGCAAGAAAAACGGCAAAGGCACAACCATAATAACTAAAATCCCAATAATCGCCAAAGCCAAAACAAAATCAAAACGAGTATTTAAATTAGTTTTTTCTAAGTTTATTTTTTCAGCCATAGTTTATTAAATTGCATTTGCACTCGAAAGCTTATGCATTACATCTTTAAGCTTTCCTCGGTTTAATTGATAAACATACGCCAATATTTCTGCAACAGCTTGATATAATTTTTCTGGAACTTCTTGCCCAACTTCAACTGTTTTATACAATGCCTGGGCTAAAGGAACATTTTCCACGATTGGAACATCATTGTCAATTGCTACATCTTTTATTCTCTGCGCTAAAAGTCTAGCCCCCTTGGCTATAACTGTAGGGGCTTTCATATTATGCGCATCATATTTTACAGCAACAGCATAATGAATCGGGTTTGTAATTATAACATCTGCATCCGGAACATCTTTCATCATTCGCTGTCGACTCATTTGCATTTGAATAGAACGAATTCTTGCTTTTATCTGCGGATTACCTTCAAACTGCTTCGCTTCATTCTTAATCTCTTCCTTGCTCATCCTAAGTTTTTTTTCATGATCCCATTTTTGGTAAGCATAATCGGCTATCGCAAGAACAATTAAAAACATAAATATTTTAATACACATATCAAAAATCAAACTACATCCAGTTGAAAATATTTGCATAACTGTCATATCCGGCATAACAACAATTTGAGAAACAGCATTACTCAAAGACATATAAACTATCCTAGAAATTATTGCAACTTTGATAATGCTAAAAAAAAGCTGAACTGCAGATTTCGGTGAAAAAATTGATTTTAATCCTTTAGGATTAAAAATATTTAATTTAGAAAAATTTGGAATCAACGGCTGTAAAGTAAATAAAAAACCATGCTGTAAAAATCCAGAAACAACTCCAGTAATCATAATTACCAACATAAATGGGAAAATTATTTTAAAAAAAGTAAAAACTAACATCCACCCATAAGTGCTCATAGTAGCAGGAGTAATGCTAATCTTTCCCAAATTTTCAAATACAGTACGCATTAAAACAGCCATTTGCTCAAACATACTATTACCAAACCATTTCAACGCATACAAAGAAAGAACTAAAATACATACAGAATAAACATCTCTACTTGTAACAACATTGCCTTGTTCTCGAGCATCTTGCCGCTTACGCGGCGTAGGCGATTCTGTTTTTTCTCCAGCATCCTGATCGTCAAACATCAAAAACCCTTTTTAACTTTAAGTTTTTAAAGCGGTAAGCAAAATATCTAAATTCGAATTGAGTTGTCCAAAAATCTTAAGAAAAATTACTAAATACAATGGGGCCATAACTGTCATCATAAACAATCCAACTCCCATTTGTAAAATAAAACCTATTGAAAATATATGCAGTTGCCCTGCTACTCTTTCCATAATTCCCAAAATAACCGTTATAATAAAAGAAGTAACTAATAACGGAGCGCATATTTTAAAAGCTATTATAAATACACCTGAAGAAAGCGCAATAAATTTATTCGCAAAAACAGGATTAAAATTTATATTTCCAATTGTAACAACATTATAACTAGAAACAAATGCCTTTATTAACCAATGATGTCCATTAATCGACATAAAAACTAAACTAGCAAAAATCATTTTAAAATTTTCAATAACTGTAACATTAGTATCAGCTGCGGGATTAAATGTTGCTCCCATATCAATATTTATTTCTCTTCCGATAAATTGCCCACCAAGCTGTATACCTGCAAAAATAAAGCTTGCAGAAAAACCTATAACAAAACCTAAAGCTAATTCTTTAAACAAAATAATAAAATAATCTACAATGTTACTTGGTATTATTATACTTGATTTTGACATTACTGGAAACAAAAGAATGCATAAAAATAAAGTAAATGCGCCCTTTATTTGAGGAGAAACTCTCTGATTTCCCAAGAGAGGAGCAAAAGTAAAAATTCCTCCCATTCTGGCTAACACAAGAAGGAATAATTGAAATGATTTTGTATCTAAATTTAATATGTCCACAGATAAGATTATTTAATTAATAAGTAAATTCTGGAAAATAAATTTAGCGTAAATCCACTTATAACTTGAACCATCCAAGGAAAGAAAATTATTAAAGCTAAAAAAGCCGCGAATATTTTAGGAATAAAAACTAAAGTTTGTTCCTGCAACTGTATAACTGACTGCAAAATTCCAAGCAAAACACCGACAATCATAGTAATTAAC
>CAYQXW010000090.1:0-7510 GCA_964421615.1 uncultured Planctomycetales bacterium | reverse complement strand
TTAAATTTTTAGGACATAATTCAAATATTAATACAAATCAGCAGTATGTAGATTTAGTGCTTGCAATGAGAGAATACATTAATTCTGTAGATACTTTTTCTAAGATTAATTTCAGAGAACAGGATTATCTTAATTGGTTTAAACATTGTTTTGTGCAAAGACAGGATAAATACCGTATTCTTAAGTTTGGCAGAAAATTGATGCAGATTCACTTGCGAGCTTTCTCTAAAATCACCGAGAAAATTGTTGAGGCAACTGGTTTGAGTGAAAAAATAGCTGTTATTACCTATGGTAGTTGTGGTGGAAAATTTATGGTTAATGGGTCTGATACGGATTTTGTAATTTTAAATGCCAATAGTTTAACGGATTTAGAGTATAAGAGTTTAAAAGAAGCGTTAGAATCTGGACTGCAAAAAGTTCCTGGTTATCCTTGGAGAGTAAGTTTTAAAGAATGGACAGATGTTGCGGTAAATACTGTGGAATTGCGCGATTGTCGTTTTGTCGCAGGAAATAAAAATATTTTTAAAAATTATATTTATGATAACGAATCAGTAATGAAGTTAGTTAATAATGAAGATTTTTATATTGTTGAGTCTTTAAGAATCGATTTATTTGCAAGATTTATTGTTTCAAATGAATTTTCTCTAAGATTAATGCAGTTTTTACCAAAAGATATTTTTCCGCAAATGATTAGTTATGGTGATGTTAAGTACTATTTTGGCGGTATGAGAAATTTTCAAGCAATTGTGCATTGTGCGTCTTTTTATTCTAAAGGATTAGAGCGTTTTGAAGAAAATACAAATTTAGATGTACTGTTGGAAAATTCTATTTTTAACGAAGCTGATATGGTAGCTTTGGAAAAAGCGATGGATTTCATTTTTACAGCCAAAGATATCATAGACGAGGGATATAATATTTTTGCAGAAAATAATATTATTAAACTTTCTTCTTTATGGCAAGAGGATGTTTTTAAGATTAAACAAGATTATGATTGTAATACTAATGTTATAAGTGAGCTTATAAATAAAATTAAGTTTTGCATGAATAAAAATTTTGCTCTTCATTTTGGGGTACGGGCAAAAATATCTCAAGATACAACAGAATTAAAATATTTAATAGACACTGGCAATATAGATTATTGGACTACAATCGCTTTAAGAAATGATATTCCAGAAGAAATTCGGGTTTATCTTGAGAATAAAATAATTGAAAGGAAAAAAATAGCTCCACATTCTATTTTAGATGAAATGCAGACCATGATGGAATGGTCCAGAAATTATGACGGTGGAGATATAGTAAGGTTACAAAAAAATGTAGCTTTTGTTGAATTGCATTTGACTAATCTTTGCAATCAAGACTGTAAATGGTGCGCTTATAAAAATGTAGATAAACAGCAGTATCTTAAATTTGAAGATTTAAGTAAATTGAAAGAATTGAGTCCCCAAGAAATTCTTCTTGTTGGTGGTGGTGAACCTACTTTATATAAAGATGGGAATAAAAATTTTAATGATGCTGTATTGAAAATTAGAGAGCTATTGCCTAATGTAAAAATAAGAATGATTACTAATGGAGTTTTTATTCCGAAAGGGGATTGGATTAAGGAAATTTCTGAATTGAGTATTTCTTTTGATGAAGCAACTAGAGAAAGCTATTTAGAAAATAAAGGCAGAGATTATTTTGATATCGTTTGGAGAAATATGCTCTACTATTTGCAGGAAAGTCCTATTGAATCTGTGAGAGTTACGCTGATTTATGATAAGAATAAAATAGAACAATCTTTGTTTTTTGCAAAGAAATTATGGTTGATATGGCAGGAGTTAGTAGATAATAAAAAAATAACAAATGATAAAGCTAGTAAATTTACATATATGATTTTTCCAATGGCAGATGATTATTGTGCACAGGATCCTTATAAAACAACTAGATTTAATGCTGATGAAAAAGATAGATGGTCAATGCAGATGTTTCATATTCAACAAACTAATAACTTGTTTTGGAATTTTATTAAATCTCATACAAATTTAAATGTGCAACCATTAAGTAATTTAAAAGTTAATGGTGCTAAGTTCTGTTGGAATGTTGCTAACTATGTATTAATTGCAGCGGATAGGCAATATTATCCGTGTTTTGCTAATTGTGAAACTTGCAGTCAGTTAAATCTTGGTTCTATAGACCAATCTTTAGATGAGTTATTTAGTAAAAGATATAATTTATGGAAAAATCCTCAAGGTAGTTGTCTTTTAGGATGCCGTCCTACAACAACTTTTTATGGTTTGCGTTCTTTAGCGCTTTTTATGCAGTATTTTAAAGAAAATGTTTTAGAAAATATTGAGCTTGAGAAGTGGCAAAATGGTTTTTCTGTAAAATTGGAAGAATATTTTGGTATTCCATATTTATTATCTATGGATTCAAACGGTAATTATTGCATATCAGCGTGTAATTTAGATGAAAATCTAACTTCTCAGTTAATAAAAGACTATTTATTTATTTTAAATAATTTATTTCCTTCAATAAACGGTACAATTGTTTTTAATCAAGTTAAGCATAATTTTGAATTACAGTTAGTTTTTGAGAACATTGTTTTCCAAGAGGAAGAGTTGATAAATAAGTTTGATATGAAATGCGGCTTAATAAAAGAAAATAATACTTTTTCTGGTTTTTTTATTGATAGTACGAATTTTGATTGCACTTCAGAAAAAGCAGTAAGATTGATGAATGAATTTAAGAAAACTAATTTTAACGGCCAATTAAAAATTTCTGGAACTAGAATATATTTGGTTCAGGAAAATTTTGCGATAAGTGAAAGTCAGTATAGTATATTAAACAAAAATTTGATTTTTGATTATGTAGTGCAATCTGAAGATTTAGCAAATCAGTTTGATGGTGGAATAAATACAGCCAGGGCTCCTCCTTTAAAAAGTTTTAAAGAAAAACTCAATGTCGTTAATGATTGTTTTTTTGAGAATAATTCAGCTTTTAAACAGACGAAGTTAAGTAAGCTTTCTATTTTTAAGATTGTTTTAGGTTTTATTGCTACATTGGTAGCAATGTATATAGGAAATGGGGCAGGATTTGGTTTTGTTATTTTTGCAGTTGTTTGGTTTTTAGCAGTTATTATTAGAAATATTTTAGTTGATATTATTAGTTATCTTAAGACTACCCACCAAAGTATTAATTTACGTAATACATTATCCAATAGTAAAAATTTTATACGTCCAAAATTATCAAATGATATTTTTGTTAGTGGATTATCTAGTTTACCTATTATTTGTGCGAAAGTTTTTGTTTCTAACCCGTTAGCTTTGTTTTGGGGAGATATTGTTTTAGTAAATATTTTGTTAGACATAATAATTGTGAGCATGGTTGGTGGCCCGATTAATTATGTTCAAAGAGTGATGAGAAGATATTCATCTGTGACCGCAAAAACTGACTTTTACCGAAGTTTTGTAATGAGTGCTGGGGCGTATGTTATATTTGGAGTTTTATTTGTATTAGGGTTTACTACTCAAATTGTTTTTTCTGCAGCTATTTTTGCTATTACTAGAAAAATTTTAGGTGAAGTTTGGGGCGGTGTTTCTGAGTATAAAGAAATTAAGAATAAATTTGAAGATTTTATAAACAGTTTTAATTCCTGTAGCCAACTACCTGGTGGAAAAGTTTCTAAAGCGAAAATTGGTAAAGGGGAAATAATTTTTATGGAGATTGATCCGAGCCAATATGATTTTGATATTTTGCTTGCGCGTAGACATATTCCAGGTTTGCAGTTTGATGAAGATACCTTTGATTTAAAGTTATATTCAAAAAGTTTTGATTATGATGCAGAAGCAGAATTGATCAAAAAAGAAGTTAATTATAAAGCCAATAATTATGATATTAAAATTCCTGTTAATAATGTTGGTTATATGCGTAATTATTCAGTTTGGCAGCAAGGCGTGCTTTACCAAGGTGTAGGTTCGGATCAGAGAACTTTATATTCAGTAGTTTTTTATAAAAACAATAAAGTTAGTGTTGATTGGGTGGAGTTTAAAAAAGATAAAGCTATTTTAAGAAATAGCGGTGAAGATATAAGTAATATTGTGAAATTCATTATTTGTCCGTTTAGTATTATTAGAGATAACAAGTTATTACGAATGTCAGATTATACTGAAAATATTGTAGATGTACGGCATTTTTTAAATTTTCCTGTAATTGCAGCTAATGGTAATTATGGCGCTAATGCTTATAGGCCGGCTTTATTTGTCGGTAAAAATGAGTTAATAAAGAATAGTAAAATTTTTAAGAAAGCTTTAGAAGGTAAACAAGTTTATTTGGATTTTGATTGTTCAGTTGAAAATTTAGAAAGAGCTTTGCATAAAAGATCTTATCGAAAAGTAAAGAAAATTAGGAATCCAGGAGAATATTTTATTAGAGGGAATAAACTAAATATTAATCTTATATCTTCTGGTTATCCCCATTTAGTATTAGCTTTTAAAGAAAATAAAATGTATGTAATCGCTTTTTTAGGTATTGGAGGAAACGATAATAAAGGTTTTACAGTAAAGCAGATTCAAGAAATTCTTGTTAATCGAGGCGTTGAAGATGCATTTATTTTGTGTAATGGAAGAGATACGTATTTTGGAGCGCAGAATAAAATTTACGAGAATAAAACTTTAATTGATAGAGCAGTAGATAGCCGTGATTTTGCGGTAGCAATGCTTGTTGCTAATTATAAGGAAGATGCCGATGGTGGGAGGATTTTTGATGAGGTTCTAAATGATTGTTATCAAGCGCGTAGAATTAACTCAAAAGAATTATTTCCATTGATAACTGAATGTGAAAAAAGTAATTCTTTTGGTTATGTTGATGATGCTCCGTCTTTAATTTGGAATAGGTTAAGTAAATTTATTAAAGGAAGAAGATTTTTAGATATTGGTTGTGGGGCAGTTGGTGGTGAAGTTTTTTTAATGTGGAAAAGAAATGCTGGATTATCTTTTGGATTGGATCTTAATTCAGCAGTTAGTTTGTGTTGCAGAGACCAGCTTTACCGCATAAAAAATTTAGAAAAGTATATTGAATTTTCTAAAAGTGAATTTTTAAGTGCTTGGTTTTCAGATGTGGCAAGTAATGCTGAGTATGAACAAAATATTATAATTCCGATTAGGTTTTCAGATATGAACATTAAAGAAGTCCCATCTGATTTTTTTGATATTGTTAATTGTTCTTATGTAGGGGATTTACACAATTTTCCAAGAGAGTTGTTAGAAGAAATTCATAGGGTTTGTGCTGTTGATGGTTGGATACGTTTAGCGACAGTTACTGAAGATAGGTTAATTCTAAAAACTACTGATGGCGGAAAATTAAATTTAAATGAAGTTAATATCAAAGGTAGCTTTTTAGATGGGCAGGTTAATTTAACTCAATGTGTAGGAATAGATGAAGTTAAATTTAGAGATACTTTTGAATTTATTTTTAAATATTTACGTAAAATCAAAGTTTGGGGTTGTTCAAACCCTGAGAATTTCAGTTTTGAGTTTGTAAATGATGATTCTATGGCTTTTAAGGATTTGGATAATACTGGAGTAATGAAATTGCCAGTTTCTTTATTGGGAAATCCTTCTTTATTTGTTTTTGCTTTAAGGCATAAGATGCAAAGAATGCACTGTTATAAAAGCGGATCGGAAATTTTATATGGTGATTTAAACTTTTTTATGCGTCTACCTCAGAGTTCGAGAAAAGAAATTACTAATCATATTATTAACTATAATTACTGCGGTTATGAAAAAATAATTGAATTTAATAAAGCTTATGAGAATAGAAACTTTGAGGTTATGTTTGAGATTATTTTTGGAAAGAAAGTTGTTGATTATCATCAAGATGTACAGGTGCTTTCTTCTCAGATTAATGAGTTATTAGATTTATTTGAAAATGTAAATGTTACTAGTGGGCAGATTGTAGGTTTAGTGTTAGGTTTAGTTTATGCACAAACTTATAGTCAAGGAAATCCTGATATCTTTGATAATTGTATTGAGGGGTTAAAAACTGCTGTAATTTGGAATGACTATATTCCTAATTATCAATCTTATGTATTTATTACTAAATTAGATGATTTATTAGCTGAAGGAATTTTTGGGTTAACTCATCCGGAAAAAGAGTATCGTAAAGTTTTGATTGAAGTTGTTAAGAACTCTTTGATCAATTTATCTAAAATTACTAAAGTTAGCATAAAACGTAGTTATTTATTAAGTCAAAAGCCGGAAATAAAAGAAATTTTAAGCACTATTTCTTTTGCGAATAAATTTATTTTTGTGCATGATGATACAATCCACATTTTAAATTTTTCTGATGATTTTATGGGTTTAGAAGAGCTAAACAAAGTTTATGTTTCTTCTAGAGGTACAAAAGAAGTTGATGCTAAAAATGCCAATACGATATTTGAATGTAAATTTACTGCGCATATTAAAGATTTTTATACTCAGATAGCAGGGTGGGGGAAGAATGTTTTTATATTTAGTTTAATTTCAGATGCGTATAACAATAGGATATCAAGGGAAATTAATAAGAATCTTACTTTATATGGGATAAAAAATATAGTTTACTTCGCGGAGAATGATAATTATGGTGTTATTGATTTTATTCTAAGATTTATAACAAAGAATGCTTCTTCTATGGATTTATTGAGTGGAACTACTCTAAAACAGCGTACTGTTTGGAATCAAGATGGGTTTACAGTGAAGATGAAATTTCACGAGATGAAGAAATTTTTCCTAGATCAAGAGAATATTGAAGATTTTATAAATGACTATAAGAATTTTGCAAGACCAGGGAAGAATAATTTTAAAAATAGGCCAATAAATTCTCGGGATATAAAAATCCATCTTCAGAAATGGTTGTCTGAGCTGGAAATAATTTACAAAAACGTCGATTTTGATTTTTATATCAGTATCAGCAACCCTAAAATTGTCATAAAACAAGAAATTCCAATTTTTTCTTTAGGAATTAGAACATTTGATTCTGATGGTGGGAATAGAATCATTAAAGTATATAAAAATTTAAATTACGATCATATCTATTTAACTTCTGAATGGTTAGTAAAAGCTATTTTTGGAGATGATGCTATAGGCGGAATGATGGATAAGTGGGAAGAAAGTGTTTTACCAAGAGAAATAGTGAAATTTACACTTATTGTAGCTGGAATTTCAAAAAACAATATAAAAATTATTCTTAATCCTGGCACTATTCTAATTAGTGAGAAAACGGATAAGTCATTATCCAATGTAGTAGCGCATGAAGTATGGCATAGAATATTCATGAATATGGATAAGGATTTAAAAAAAGAATTTGTTTTTGTTTGGGATAAGTTACCAAAAGAATGGCAGAATGAATTTGTTAATTCATATTGGATGAACAAGTATTTGCAGAATAAATATCCTGAAGAGTTTTGGGCGTATTTACTGGGTGATACTATTGAGTTGTTTTCTGCTAAGAAAGATTTATCTAAAAGTTTAAGTTTGTTAGTTCTTTATCCAGCAGT
>CAYQXW010000089.1:0-7533 GCA_964421615.1 uncultured Planctomycetales bacterium | reverse complement strand
TCATTGAAACTACGCTATCACCTTTTCCTGAACCACCGTGATACATCGTAGGAGTAACTTCGGTGTAAGACCAACCATCGCCTGAGCCGCCAAGATAAGCAGTGGAATCAACTGCGTAAACATTAGTCCATAGTCCACAAACCATGGTCCATAGTAAAAACAAAAAAATCCTAAATATATTTTTCATATATATACCTATTTCTAACTTCCTGAAGTTCTGCAAAGCCGACCACCATAAACCATGTTACGAGAAGTTATAGCACTCGAACCGTAGCGACGGGCTGAAGTACGTACATAAGTCACAACGTCTACCCAATTACCACCACGAAACCCAGTGCCTTCAGCAGTGGAAGCCACAGGCCAATTAGTCACATCCATATCTCCACCTGTTGATAACACTCCATCTCCATGTAATCCCGTAAACGCTCGGCCTCCAGCATTCCCTACTGTTACTGCTCTTTCCCAAATATTATCACTTAAATCCATATTCCCATAATATCCCGCTCCAGAAGTTTCTCTGCTAGTACTTGCATTCGCCGCATATCCACTTCTTAACGGACCTTGCACTGAAGCATTATTAGAATAAACACACAATCCATTTCCAGTATTTGAACCTGTTTCATTAATTAACCCACCATTACTAATCCCTGTTACTTGTGTTATATTCGTTGTACCCCAAGCATATTCATCAACCACTGCAGTTGCAATACCTCGAGCAGCTTTTTCAAACTCTAACTCTGACATCGGACGTAACCCCACCCAATCTGCATATGCTGCCAAATCAGCCCAAAGCAAATAATTACAAGATATCCATTCTCCATCTGTCGTTTCATTTGGAGTTCCATCCCCATCTAAATCACAATAAAAAGTTATAGGATTAGATGTATGTATTGTTGCATCACAACGTATTCCATTACGATAAGCTAATGTAGAAGAATTTGCCATAACATATCTATTTGTCACTGATGTTGTTCCAGCGGTTACTGTTGTTGCTACTCTAGCTGCCTGTTGTGTGCGAGTTAAAGTATTTAAAAAATCTCGATACTGTCCTTGTGATAATTCATATTTCATTAAGTAAAATGCGTTATATCCTTTAGGAAATTCTGCTGGTAACGTTTGACTTGTAGAATCGTTAAAATCATCACAATCTGTATTCATTCCACTAGCATGATTATTACCTAAACTGCCCGCTCCCCCTCCTCCTAAAATCAAAGCATCTTCACCTGTTATTTGTTTTGCTGTCCCACTTACAGCAGATTCAAAATGACCATTAATATTTGAACTTGTTCCATCTCCAACATAAAACGCGCCCTGAGGAATATAACACATTTCAATCGCGAAAACTTTTACCCGCGCAGAATCCGTAGAAACAATCGCAGTTGTGCCATCGCTAGACAATTTATCTGATCCCCAATCCCAAACAAACTGTACACTCGTAGTACTTAAAGTTCCTGCTCCATTAGCTGAACGCTGTACAAATGCACCTACTTTATCCGTCGGCACAATTATTTCAATTCCTGTTCCCGAACCTACAGAAAACCCTGTCGGAGTTGTTCCAGAAGTTTTCAAGGTAGCATGACGCCAAGTAGTTCCACTATCAGTTGAATATTTTATAAATACCCACGCGGCATCATAATTTAATCCCGTACGCCAAGAATTTTCCCAAGAGATATCAAACTGCACTTTTGCGGTTTTAGCAGTTGCATTTGGACTAGTGATCGAAACATTACTCACTGAAATATTATTTGCATAACAGTTAGCAACTAATGCTAAATTAATAAACCATAAAAAAAACAAAAATATATTTTTCATATATATACCTATTTCTAACTTCCGGCTGTCCTACAAAGACGACCACCGTTATAAGCGTAATAACGGGTATTATAAGCATAAGAAGCAAAAACACGATCGGATAAACGTAAATAAAGAACATCCAAATACCAATCTCCTCCACGAAAACCACTACCTTCAGCAGTAGTAGCAGAAGGCCAATTAGTTACATCCATAGCCCCATTTGCAGCAAGTACTCCATCTCCGTGTAATCCCGTAAACGCTCTACCTCCAACATTTCCTACGGTTACCACCTTCTCCCAATTGTTCCCACTTAAATCCATATTCCCATAATATCCTGCTCCTGCAGTTTCCCTTCCAGTACTTGCAGTTGCAGCAAATCCACTTCTTAATGGCGCTGTTACACCATCATTATTATAATTACATAATCCATTACCGGTTTCAGTTACGCCTTCGTTAGTTGCCCCACTATTAGCTATAGTATTAGCATTAGTTATATTCGTTGTACCCCAAGCATATTCATTCGCTACTGCACTAGAGGTGCCACGTGCAGCTTTCTCAAACTCTAACTCTGTCATCGGTCTAAGAGCTGCCCAATCCCCATAAGCTGCTAAATCTCCCCAAGATAAATAATTACATGATATCCACTCTCCATCAGTTGACCCATTAGATGCAGTAGTTGATGATCCATTACCATCAACATCACAATAAAAAGTTATTGGATTCGATGTATGTATTGTTGCATCACATCTTATACCATTACGATATTGCAAACTAGAACTATTTGCCATTACATATCGATTTGTTACTGAAGTTGTCCCCGCTGTTACAGTTGTTCCCACTCTAGCCGCCTGTTGTGTGCGAGTTAAAGTATTTAGAAAATCTCGATACTGACCTTGAGATAATTCATATTTCATTAAGTAAAATGCGTTATATCCTTTAGGAAATTCTGCCGGCAAACTCTGCGTTGTTGAGTTATTAAAATCATCACAATCGCTATGCATTCCACTAGCATTATTATTCCCTAAATTCCCTGCTGTACTTCCTCCTAATGTAAGAGCACCTTCGCCTGTTACTTGAAATACTGCAGTTGTATTATGCGCGCTAAACTGACCTGTTACATTAGACGTCGTTGCATCTCCCACATAAAAAGCACCCTGTGGAATGTAAACCATTTCAATTCCCATTACTCTGGCAATCGCCCGTCCAGCATCCGCGTCTTTTGTACTTGCTGCAATATCTGTCCCATAATCCCAAACAAATTGAATTGACGTTGTCGACAATGTTCCATTTCCTGTTGCAGAACGCTGAATAAATGCACCTTTTTTATCAGTCGGAACAATTATTTCTATAGCTGTTCCAGAACCTATAGAAAATCCACTCGGCGTTGTCCCAGAAGTTTTGAGTGTTGCATGACTCCAAGTAATTCCAAAATCTGTAGAATATTTTATAAATACCCAGGCTGCGTCGTAGTTATCTGTATCACGCCAAGAATTTGCCCAAGAAATATCAAATTGAATGGTCATTGTATCGGTAGTAGTATTTTGCGAAATAAATGAAACATTGTTAACCGCAATATTATTTGCATAACAATTACTGGATAGGAAAAATAAAAGAATAAGAAAAAATAAATTTTTCATAATAGTTTACCACCGTCCTAATTTCTCTTTCTCACCAAGACTCTTAGCTTGTGAATCTCCCCAAACCTGCTGTTCACTTTCTAACTGGGTAAGTTTTACTTTCACAATCTGCGCATCAGGCTCATCCGGAGACAATTCTAAATATTTACGGTAATGCTCAATCGCTTTATCACGATTATTTTTGTATATACTAAAAATTAATCCTAAATTATAATGCGCTCCAGCATCCTGAGCATTAAGCTCTAAAGCTTTTGTATATTCTTGAATCGCTTCATCTAATTTATTATCTTTTTGCAAAATCACACCGAGGTTATAATGCATATCTGCAGATTCTTTTTTTAACTTTGCCACTTCCCCATCAGAACTTAACGCAACAACTTTATCTTTTCCAACGGGTTTATCTTTTTCTTTTTGCTTAACTGTAACAACTTCAGAATGCTCAAGTTTATTTTTAAGCAATTTATTTTCAGCAAGAGCATTATCTAACTGCATCTGCAATCTGCCAAGCTCGGCAACTTCATCTTTAAACTTTGAATTTTCTTTAGTCAGCAGTTTAAATTTTTCCATCAGTTGTGTTTTTTCGTTATTAGAATGCATCAAATCACTTTTTGTTTGAGAAAGAGCTGAAATTAACTGCGTAACCTGAATTTGCAGTTGAGCGTTTTCTTTTACAGCTGCATCAACCTTATCCAAAAGTTTATTTTTTTCTATACTCAAATTAGTAATTTCAACTTTCTTATCTTGTTCTTTATTTTCCAAGTCATTTTGTTTTTGCGTTAAATCTTTTTTTATACGATCATTTTCTCTATTTGATTTAGCTAAAGATTCACTGACTTGTGCTAACTGTAATTGCAATTGAGAATTTTCTTTATTAGCAATATTTATTCTCTCTACAAGTTTATCTTTTTCAGATTTCAAATCCGAAACTTCCACTTTATAATTTTTGTTTTCGATTATCAAAGGATTAACTTTGCTAATTTGCAAATTATCTAAATCTTCTTTAAGTTCTTGAGTCTGTTTTTTCAAACTTCCCATCCCCAAATTTTTTTCCTGCTCCAAATTTTGCAACTCACCTTGCAAATAGGCTAAATCTTTTTTCATCTGCTCATTCTCTTTGGTAATTGAGTTAAGCTTTAAATTTAAATCTTCTTTTTGAGAAGAAACCGAAATCAATTCATCTTTGGTTTTATTTTTGTCTAAAATAACTTTTTCTATCTCTAGCTGCTGTTGCTCATTAGCATTTTTAAAACTTTCAATTTCTTTAGCATGCTTTGCTTTCATAACTTCAACTAAAGCATTTAATTCTTCCTCTTTTTCTTTTGCCAAAACTAAATCTTTTTTTACAGTCGAAAAATTAACAAATTTAGCTTTTAATTCTTTAATTTCTCTGCGCAATTTCAAATTATCCTTTAAAACAAAATTAAACCTTTGCGTAATTTTAGATTTTTCAATCTGAGCATTCTGGAGTTTATTCTCTAAACTTATTTTTTCATTATTTGTTTTATGCAACACTGCTTCCCAATTAGCTTTGGTCTTTTTAAAACTTTCCGGAGTTTCCATTTGAGTTTTTTCTAAAAATTCCGCCTGTGCCTGAAATTGTGCGGAATTACGTTTGCATTCATATAGATCTTTAGCCAAACTATCTGCAGAACTGGACTGTTTTTCTAGTTCTGATTTCATCCAGCTTAAATTCTTTTTTAATTTGATATTATCGAGAGTAACTGTTTTTAATTTAAAAATCGCAAGTTTATTTTCCAGTTTAGTTTTACGAAGTTCCACTAACATCATATCGTGATCAGCTTTTAATGAACGATTATCCTGTTCTAATTCAGCATTATTTTTACTCAACTGGTCTATAAACTGTTCTTGTTTTATATTCACGTATTTCCAGGAAGAATTTTCTTTAATCATTTCTGCCGTAAGTTCTTCTTCGCGATAATCATCAACGGCAGCGAAAAGCTCAGCATTCAAGAAAATTGAGCAAAAAGAAAAAATCCCAATTAAACTTAATTTTAAATTATGACTTGCAACTTTATTTATCATATCCTCTTAATCCTTTAGGCTGCAACTTAATATCCTGCGCATCGATATCTCCCCCAATAATCTTGGGAGTTATAAAAACTACAATTTCTGTTTTCTCCAAATCATCACTGGTCTTTCTAAATGCTACACCTAATATCGGAATATCACCTAAGAAAGGCATCTTATCCACAGTTTTAATTTTTTCATCTTTACGTAAACCGCCAATAACAATGGTCCGTCCATCTTTTACCATCACGGTTGTTTCTGCACTTGTACGTGCAACTAACGGTACAGAGTTTGTCACATCAGCTGCAATCTGATAAGAAAGATTGGAATCCACGTTAGAAATTTCCGGTTTTATTTTCATCGTTACAAAACCTTGATCATTAATTGTAGGTGTAACCACCAACTGTACTCCTACATCTAAAAAAGTTACCTGCGCTGCTGTCGCAGATGTAGTGCTTCCGGTAGAAAGTGTAGTAGTAACATAAGCTTCTGTTCTTCCCACATGAATTTTTGCTTCCTGACCATCAATTACCGCAATACTTGGAGAAGAAAGATTCCGCGTCTCTCCAAACTCTTGTAAAATTTTTACAATTCCAGAATAATTGTGCCCTGTAACAGAATCATTACCTACACCCACTTTAAAATAATCTGTAATCGTAGTCGGTAAAGAAAAATTGCTCGCAAAATTTAAACCATGCTTACTTGCTTCCAACCAAACCTTATCCCAATCTACGCCCATATCAAAATTATCTTTCAAAATAACTTTAATGACTTTAGCTTCAAGTAAAACCTGTTTAGTTTTTTTATCTAAACTAACAATTAAATCTTCGGCTTCTTTCATCCTTTGAGAAAAAGCAGTAATAATCACCTGATTATTTTTACTATCCACATTAATTGAACCAGTTTTTTTATTATCCAACCGATTAACTAAAATATTTTTTACTTCATCTGCTTTAGCATACTGCAAAGAAAAAGTTTTAGTAAGCAGCGGCTGGTCCATACCTAAAACAACTTTTTCAATTTCAACTAATTTTTCCACAGTATCGGTAACGATAACCATTCCGCTTTCTTCATCGATAACAACTTTTCCCATTTCACTTTTTAACACTTCCAAAGCTTTAAAAATAGATTCCGGTTTAGCATATTTAAGCTTAAAAACTTTAACCTGTTTGGTATCCTGAAAATTCTGTCCGTGTAACTGTTTATACTCACTCTCCGGCATAACATAAAAAATTTCACCGCGTTTTTCATAAGCTAAATTATTCGCCGCTAAAACCATCTCTAACGCTTCTTTGATCGTAACATTTTTTAAAAATAAATTTACTTTGCCGGTAATTTCTTTATTTGCGATAATATTAATATTGCCTTTGAGCGCAATAAATTTTAGAGTATCGATAATATCCATATCTCGTAACTCCAAAGACATCTTGGCAGATAATCCTTCTGCTGCAGGTGCAAGATTCTCTACAGATTTTCCTTCAATCAAACTGCCTTCTTCCTGGGCAAAAGCAAAAGAAATAAATATTGCAACAAACAGAATTAAAAAACTAAGTAAGATTTTTTTAAAAATCATAAAAGCTCCATTTCATTAGAGCCACATTGTAGAACAACTTTTTGACTGGTAATTCTTGTCACAGTACAACCATTCACCAAATCTCCTGCTTTAATAAAAAAAGTCTTTTTGGTATTTTTATCCACTAGCACTGCTTCAAAATGATTACCTTCTTGATAAATTGCATTAATTTTATAAAAACTTTCATCTATTGGTTGGAATTGCAAAACAGAACTATCTTTTTTAAGAGAATACGAAAAAATGTTTCTTGCTTTAACAGTACTTAAATAGTAAGTTAAATCTTTAAACTGTTCAATTTTTTGATTTATCGCAGGACTTTTTAAAACAATATTATCAGTTAGACTGGAATATTTATCGTAATTCTGTTTTCTGGAAACATTAAAGATAGTAAAAACAATTAATAAAAATAAAATAGCTAACAGCGTCTTATTTAACAACCCAAAATTTATTTTTATTATATCCATAATAAAAAAGTAGAACTTCATTTATAGTAATGCATCT
>CAYQXW010000088.1:0-7611 GCA_964421615.1 uncultured Planctomycetales bacterium | reverse complement strand
GTATAGCAAGTACGCAGGATTTTGGGAATATTGTTTTTAATATGATTGAACAGGGGTTATTATCGCAGACCCCAACTGATACATTGGAAGATTTTAAAGATGTTTATAGTTTTGAAGATGCTTTTAATTACAAAGTTCCAGATATAATTATTTAAATATGTCATTAAAAGGTTTAGTTACAGGAATAGGAAGTTTACCGCATAAAAATCCAGAAGTAGCTGTTGATTTAATTCTACAGACTTTTAAGGATATTCCATTTTGGCCGCAGTTACCTAAATTAGATTTACGTGAGGGGATGGTCTCTCAATATGCAGAACATCTTCCATGTATTAAAATTACAGACGATGGTGTTTTTTTTGATGATAAAGATTCTGATGCGGAATTAGAAAAATTCTATGACCGGGTTATTTCTCAGGATATGGATTATTTCAAAATTACATCCGCACATGCGGCAGGTTTATATGCTTTTTATAATCGTTTAAAGAAAAATGGGGCTGGAAATATGGAGTTTATAAAATGTCAGTCGACAGGCCCGTTAACTTTTGCTTCGAGTGTGAATAATAAGCAGGGTGTAGCTATTTTGTACGATGAAATATTTGCACAAGCGATTATTAAAGGTTTGATTATGAAAGCTCTTTGGCAAGTGCGTATGTTTAAAGAGTTTGGTAAGAAAATTATTTTCTTTTTAGATGAACCTTTTTTAGGCGCGTTTGGTTCGGCATATACTCCTTTAAATAGGTCTGAAGCAGTGAAAATTTTAACCGAATTTAGCGCAGATTTAAAAGCCGAAGGCGCTTTGGTAGGTGTCCATTGCTGTGGGAATACTGATTGGTCGATTTTTACAGAGATAGATTCTATCGATATAATTAATTTTGATGCTTTTGGATTTTTGGAGAAATTTGTAATTTATGCGGATGATTTAAAGAAATATTTATCCCGTGGAGGGATATTGTGTTGGGGAGTTGTTCCGACACAGGATTATAATGAATATTTAAACGCAGATTCTTTAATGGTGAAGATAGATTCTGGGCTAGAGGCATTAACTAAAAAAGGTATTAGCCGTGAGTTATTGCTTGAAAATTTAATTCTTTCCCCAAGTTGTGGTTTGGGAACGTTAGATGAGAAACGAGCTCAGGGCATTTTTAAACTTTTGGTTGAATCTGGTGCAAAAATCAAAAATAAATAATAGTTTATTTTTTTTAATTTTACCTTCGTTTTCGTAAACGAAGGTTTTTTTATTTAGAGGGAATATGTTTTTAGAAGATCAGTCTTTTGAGAATCAGAATATTAATGATGTTTCTTTAGTAAAGCAGGAAGTTGTTCGTAAAGAATTTACTAACTGTATATTTAAGAAATGCGATTTTTCTGAGACAAAGTTTAGTGGTGTAATTTTCTGTGATTGCTTGTTTGAAGATTGTAATTTTTCTAATGTTAAAATAGATAAATCTAGCTTTAGGAATGTGCGGTTTGATAACTGTAAGTTTATCGGTGTAGTTTTTAGTAATGTAAATCCGATGCTTTTGAGTTTTAGTTTTGAAAAATGCAGACTCGAATTTTGCAATTTTAGCGGTTTGAAGATGAAACAGATAAGATTTTTAGATTGTTTGGTAAGAGAATCGGATTTTATTAATTCAGATTTAACAGGAGCAGATTTTGCAGAATCAGATTTAAAATCTACACGGTTTCATAACTCAAATTTAGAAAAAGCTAACTTTATAGGTGCAAGGAATTATTTTATTAATCCTATGAATAATAAACTCAAACAAGCAAAGTTTTCAGTGCCGGAAGTGTTATCTCTTTTGGACGGTTTTGGGATAAAGATAGAGTAATGGAGGGGTTTTGAAAAAAATATTTTATTTTTTTATTATTTTTGTAGTGTTATTTTTAAATAGATTTATAGTTATGGCTCAAGAGCGAAATGTTCCTTTTCGCTTAGAGGCTTATGAGATTTCTAAAGAAATTAAATCTGGGAAAAGGAAATTTGATTTTGCGTTATTGCCCATTAAAGATCAAACGGGAAATACAGTAGCTGATTATTTGGTGCAAGATAGTAGTTGGGTTCCTCAAGATAAAGAATTGTTAAAAATAAGAGATTGTAATGGTAATGCTAAAGCACATGAATTAGCGCGGGATGCTAGTTTGGCGTGGACTACTCAAGATAAAGAAATTTTAAAATTAAAAGATATGCATGGTACTACTGTTGCGCATTGGTTAGCTTCAGGTAATGCTTTTAATCATTGGACTACAAATGATAAAGAAATTCTAGATTTGTTTGATCCATATACTAATCAAACTGTAGCACAGGCGTTACCTCAGGTGTATGAGTGTGCTAAAGAAATTATTTCTAGTATTCGTAAAGTTGATAATGAAATATTACAAAAAAAAGATGAAGCCGGATATACTGTAGCTCATTATTTGGTAGATGATGATAATTTTATTCCCACAGATAAAGAATTATTAAAAATAAAAAATAAACAAGGATTGACTAAAGCGCATAAATTAGCTGATTCTGATAAAGTAAATTGGAATACGCAGGATAAAGAAATTTTAATGATGCAGGATGCTCGAGGAGAAGCTGTAGCTATTGTGTTAGCTAATAAAGCTTATAGAACAAAATGGAGTACGACAGAACGGGATATCTTGAAATTAGAAAATCAATTTGGGGAGCCTATTGCATCTATATTAGCGGGTTCAG
This sequence comes from uncultured Planctomycetales bacterium, assembly GCA_964421615.1. Taxonomy (GTDB): domain Bacteria; phylum Omnitrophota; class Gorgyraeia; order Gygaellales; family Profunditerraquicolaceae; genus CAYQXW01. The sequence goes on along the minus strand of CAYQXW010000088.1, from coordinate 4,916 downwards.
CGCGTGAGACTCATTGGTATACCGATGATAGAGAAATATTAAAATTAAAAAATAACTCTAAAGATTGGTTTTATACTATTGCGCATATGTTAGCTAGTTATACTAATTGGACAACTCAAGATGAAGAAATATTGAAATTAGAAGATATTAATGGTGATTCAGTTGCATATATATTAGCTAGGGATTCAGGAAGAAATAAGTGGAGCCCTATTAATAAAGAAATATTAAAGTTGCGTTCTAAAAATTATCGTAGGTTAACGATTGCTCATGAGTTAGCTAAGCAATCGGGGGAAACTAAATGGTCAACACAGTATAAAGAGATATTGAAGTTAGCAGATAAAGATGGAATTACAGTAGCACATATTCTTGCTGAAAATTCAGGAGATAGTAAATGGTCAACAAACGATTTGGAGATTCTTAATTTAACGGATAATGATGGCAGAACGGTTAGGGATGCGTTTCGTGATGTAAATAAAGTTATTGTAGGTGTATACCAAAGAAGTCATTCTCCTGGAGTATGTTTTATGGTAAATAATTATGATTGTTGTGAGAGCGAGTTTTACAATGAAAAATTTGTAGGTAAGAAGGTAGAGATAATTGGAGACATCAAAAAGCATAAATGTGATGAGTTGGCCCCATATTGTGGGCAGGATCTATATATAGGTAGAATTAAATCTATCCGGGTTATTGAGTAGTATAGCAGGCGCCTGCCAAATTTTGGTTGACAATCCAGATATAAAGGTATAGAATCAATCTGTTTTTCACAAATAAGGAGTTATAAAAAGATGAAAGAAATACGTATACACGCTCGTGCAGGTCAAGGTGCTATTACTACAGCACAATTGCTGGGTAATGCTTACTTTGGTAAGGGAATGTATCCATATGCATTTCCTAATTTCGGAGCAGCGAGAATGGGTGCTCCAATGAACGCTTTTGTAAGAGTAGATTCTAAGCCAGTGAGGCTTCGTAGTCAGATTTATGAACCAAATTTTCTGATTATTGTTGATGCTACGCTTATGAGAGGTTTTAATTGTTTTTCAGGTTTACAGGAAGATGGCGTTGCGGTTATCAGCCAGAGAGAAGGAATCGAAATTCCTAAAGTTGGAGCAAAGCAGAAAGTATATGTGATTCCAGCGAATGATATTGCGATGAAAACTATCGGCAGACCGTTAGGAAATACTGCTTTATTAGGTGCTTTTTGTGCGGCGACTGAAGATTTAGAGTTGGAAGTTTTAATTGATTCCATCAAAAAACGTTTTTCAGGAAAAATTCTTGATGCAAATATTGAAGCTATAAAGCAGGGTTTTGATTTTGCTAAAAATTTAAAAAAATAAATAAGGAGTCAAAAGATGTTTGGCCCATTAATTTCTAAACCAGGTTCTAGCAAGAATAATAAGACAGGTTCTTGGAGAGTTGAGAATCGTCCTAAGTTTTTGCATGTGAATTGTATTGGTTGTAAAATGTGTTTATTGATTTGTCCTGAAGGTTGTATCGAGGGAGAAGCAAAAAATGCATATACAGTTAATTTTGATTATTGCAAAGGATGTGGAAACTGTGCAATGATTTGTCCTAAAAAAGATATTGAGATGGTAAAAGAAGATTCATCAAATAAATAAAAAGACAAAGGATTAAACATGAAAGAGTTTTTAGAAGGTTCAATGGCAATAGCTAGAGCAGTGCAGATGTGCAAGCCTGCGGTTGTGTCAGCTTACCCGATTACCCCTCAGACTCATATTGTCGAGGAGTTAGCGCAGATGGTTGCTGACGGACATTTAAATTCTCAGTTTGTAAACGTTGAGTCTGAACATTCAGCAGCATCGGTAGTTTTAGGTGCTTCTGCTACGGGAGTTCGTTCTTATACTGCAACTAGTTCTCAAGGTTTATTGCTTATGGCTGAGGTTGTTTTTAATATTGCAGGTTTACGTTTGCCAGTTGTTATGACTGATGCTAACCGTGCAATTTCTGCTCCGATTAATATTTGGAATGACCAGTCTGATACAATTGCGCTTCGTGATGCGGGTTGGATTCAGATTTATTCAATAGATATTCAGGAGTCTGTTGATTTGCATTTTATAGCTTATCGTATTGCTGAAGATCATGGCATAATGCTTCCAGTTATGGTTTGTATGGACGGGTTTATTTTGACTCATGGTATTGAAACTGTTGATATGCCGACACAAGAGCAAGTTGATAAATTTCTTCCACCATATGTGCCTCTTTACAAATTAGATGTAGATGATCCAAAAACAATTGGTCCTTTATGCGATCCTGAGTATTATACTGAAACACGTTATGCAATTCAAGAAACTCAGAAAAAAGTTTTGGATTTATTTCCAAAAGTTTGTGATGAGTTTGAAAAAGTTTTCGGTCGTAAAATTGGGTTAATTGAAGAATATATGGTTAGTGATGCGGAAAGAGTTATTGTAGCAATGGGTTCTGTATGTGGAACCGTAAAAGATGTTGTTGATGAGTTTAGAAGCAAAGGTAAAAAAGTGGGACTTTTGAGAATTATTTCTTATAGACCTTTTCCTGCTGCAGAAATTTATGAGGCTTTAAAAAATATTCCTAAAGTTGCTGTTTTAGATAGAACTTTATCTTTGGGTTCTTTTGCACCAATTGCAAGCGAAATTAAAGCTACATTCTTTGGGAAAAAGAATAAGATTGAAGCAATTAGTAGCTTTATTGTTGGCTTGGGTGGAAGAGATATTACTAAAGATTCAATTAGAGAAGTATTTCGTTTACTTACTCAAAAGGAAAAAAGCTGTGAGTTTATAGATTTGAAACCAGAGCTTTTAAAGGAGAAATATGAATAAGAGTAATTTTGCTTCCGGACATACTGCTTGTTCAGGTTGCGGCCAGTCTCTGGCAGTAAGATTAGTTTTTGATGCCGCAGGTAAAAACACAATAGTTTGTCATAATACTGGATGTCTTGAAGTTTTTTCAACAAAATATCCTGAATCTTCTTGGGAAATTCCTTTTGTGCATTCTTTGTTTGAAAACAATTCTGCAGTTGCTTCAGGGGTTGAGGCTGCGTTAATACATTTAGGAACGAAAGATAAAATTAATATTATTGCAGAAGCTGGAGACGGTGGAACTGCAGATATTGGTTTACAGTCTTTGTCAGGGATGTTGGAAAGAGGACATGATATTCTTTATATCTGTTATGATAATGAAGCATACATGAATACTGGTATTCAGAGAAGTGGTTTGACACCATTTAGTTCGAATACTACAACTACACCAAAGGGTGAAAAATCTTTGGGAAATTTGAAAAATAAAAAACCGATGCCTGAAATTGCTTTGGCACATGGTATTCCTTATGTTGCTACAGCGACGACAGGATATCCGCAGGATATAATTCGTAAAGTAAAAAAAGCTTTATCGATTAAAGGTCCAAAATATCTTCAGATTCATGTTCCTTGTCCGTTAGGATGGCAGCATGCATCTAATTTAACCATTGATGTTTCTAAACTTGCAGTAGAATGCGGTTTATTTCCTTTGATTGAATATGAAAATGGGAAATTAGTTGGGGTACGTAAGATTAAAGGTATTCCAGTTGAAGAGTATTTAAAAGTTCAGGGTAGATTTAAACATATTATGAATAATCCAGAACAGATTAAAAAAATTCAGGAAGTTGCAAATAATAATATAGCGAAGTATGGGTTAAAAATGGAAGAGACAGCAAAAAGTTAGTCTCTTGTTTTAAAAAAGAGGAGTCGAAATGGCAAAGATAACAGTTGATACAGCGTCTTGTGTAGGTTGTGGTTTATGTGAACAGTTATGTGCAGAAGTATTTAAAATTGAAGGTGATGGAGTTGCACATGTATTATCACAAGATTGCAAATCTTGTAACGTACAAGAAATTGCAGAACAGTGTCCAGTTTCAGCAATAAAGGTTGGATAAGTAGTAAATAATATTTAAAGCAAAAATCTAGGAATCCCAGGAGTTTATGTTAATTCTCCTGGGATTTTTTTATTTAAATAGAAATGAGTAAAAAATTTTTCTTTAAAGCAAAAGATTTTGTGTTATAATTAGTTAAATAGATGTCAAGCCACGGATACAAGCTGATAAAGCTTCGTAAACGTGGTTTTTGTTTTTAATAGGATCTTTTAAAAAGAATTTTTTTTATAACCTAAAAATGTTTCCACTTGCCCAATAGTAGAGGCCAGTGTGCCGCTTGGCGGCCTACAAAGGAGAGAAGAATGTTTAAAAGGATAGTGTCGTTAATAATTGTTTTTGCAATGGCATTTCAATCTTCAGGTTTTGCACAAGTGGCCAGTCAACTTGATATTTCTTCAAGAGTTTCCTCCGGTTTAAATAGTATGATGTCAGATACGTTTCGCCCTCTGCATTTAAGATATTTATCTTATAATCCGATCAATGATAATTATGAAATTTTGCTTGATAAAGGAAGTTTAAAAAATTTCACTCCTAATGAAGTAAAAGAAACTACAAAAGAGTTGCTGAAATATTTTTTAATTGGGGTCGCTTTACCTGATGATAGTTTTTGGGTTAATCTTAGACCTGATGCAAGTAGCAATATTATAGATGAACTATTAGCGAAGACTGATTTAGGAAAAGTTTTATTAGAATCAGATTTACAACTTAAAAAAGATACTGCCCGTTATACTTCTCCGCAGACGCAGGAAGGCAAAGAATATTGGAATAAATTATATAAAAAAGCTGAAGAGTTATATGGAACCGAGAATATAACTATTCCAACTTTGAATAGGCCATGGATTGTTCCAGACGAAATTATTGTCAGAGAATCTGCAGGATCTGCATATATTTATAAAGCAACGCTTAAAGTAATGTTAGAAAGTGATTATTTAAAAGGTAGCCAGAATTATAATTTCAGTGATGAAAGAGCAAAAGTTTTAAATGAGTATTCAAGTAAATTGTTAAAAGAAACAAT
>CAYQXW010000087.1:0-7729 GCA_964421615.1 uncultured Planctomycetales bacterium | reverse complement strand
CTTCCCATCCATTTTTTTGATTATACATAGTAGATACCTGATAATTATGTTTTAATTGCAACTTTCCTATAGAAAAATTTAATTTTCCTCGGCCAAAATTTATCATCTTCTGTTTATCTACTTGAGTTAAATCTGAAAACTTCTTAATCCTAAAACAAAATGCTAACCTAACATTACTCTTGCAACTCTTAGCTCTTAAATGAATTTCTTTAGCTTCTTTTTTAGAAAAATTCTTCTCGTTAGCTAAATAATTCAATCCTAAACTCTTTAAAAAATCATCCTGAGATATTTCAGGAGTACATTCACAAACCAACACTTCTCTAAAATTGATTTTTACTTCATCTTCTAAAATATCAGACTCAAACAAAGATTCAATAATTTCCGATTCTAACCTTTTGGTTAAAACTATTTTTCCTTGCACATAAACTAAAAATTTCTCAAAAAGCGTAACAAACCAACCACCAACAAAAATTACTCCTAAAAACAATGCTATAGTTATTCCAGATTGAGTTATAAATTTTATAACAGATATAACCTCCCTAAAAAAATACATAAGTAAAAATGGGATACATATCCAATAAGCTAAAATTCTTACACACACCATAATTCCTTCTTTACTAACCAAAAAAATAGGCATATATAACCAAAGGCTTAAATCTTTTACAATCCTCTTTGCTGTGTTTTTGTTTTTCATAATTACCTCCTCTTTTATCCTTCTTAATTCAAGTATGGCACAAGCCAATTATTAATCAAATTTATAGTTTTTATACTTGATATTAATTTTTCTTATGCTATATTTTTATTAGGAGGCCGTATATGGATTATTTTGGACTTAAATGTTTTGTAGAAGTAGTTAAAAACGGAAGTTTTTCTAAAGCTGCACAGAATTTGTTTCGCACACAGCCAGCAATCAGCCTGCAGATCAAAAAATTAGAAAAAGAATTAAAAACTGAACTTTTAAACCGCTACAAAAAAGAAATCGTGCTTACAGAAGCGGGCAGCTCTCTTTACAAAGGCGCAAAAGAACTCTTAGACAGCATTGAAAACTTAAAAAAAACAACTCAAAAATCTATAGAAGAACCAGAAGGCAATTTAATTATCGCTACAAATCTTTCCATTATTAATAACTTCCTTCCCCCTATTATTGGAGAATTTAGGAAAAAGCATCCTAAAGTTAATTTTCGTTTTTTTAATTTCACTAGTGGAAAAGTAGAAGAATCAATTAAAGAAGGCACTGCAGAAATCGGAATAGCATTTAGTAAAACTCAAGACCCAGCCTTAGAATTCAAAAAACTTTTTGAATCAAAATTTTTTATAGTATCTACTAAAAAAACTACTTCACATAATTTTTCAGAAAACAACATTATACATTTTGAACCTAACAACGTCATTAGAAGTTACGTTGAAAATCACCTAAAACTTAAAAACGGATTTAAAACTACTTTGGAACTTCCTAGCGCAGAAGCTATTTTAAATTACATAAATCAAGATATGGGAACTTCGATTATCCCAGAACTATTAATTTCAGATTACTGGAAAAATAAACTTTTACTAAAACCAATTGATATACTTCCACTACCCATTTATATCATTACTCATAAAAAAAGAATATTAAGTAAAGCCGGAGAGAAATTTCTTAAAAACTTAACAGAAAAATTTTAGCAACAAATTTATTATTTTTTCTCCTGTTGATGATCTAAATCATCAATCATCTTCATCTGATCCATTGCTTGCTGCTGGTGTTTTTTCTGCCTAGCATCTGCTTCATTATATCTATCCATAGCGGATTTAAAATCTGCTTGGGGTGAAGTTTTTCTTGTCTCTAGCTTACCATCTTTAGCATCTTGTGCTAATTGCTGCATAGATTGCATATCCTGCTGTCTCTGCACAACAGCAGCATCATGAGCTTGCTTCAACTGCACTCTTAAATTCTCAGCAGTTTGCTCATCACCATTAACTAAAGCCTGTTGAATCTGCATTGTTAACTGTTCTTCTGGAAACTCAGACATTGTATTATTCTCTTGTGCAAAACAAGCACCTACTAACAATACTAATATTCCACTAAAAACTAATAAAACTAAATTTCTTTTCACTTAATCCTCCTAATTTTAGAATATAGAACTCCTATATCTAATATCGACTTATATTGATTAGACTTTAGCAACAAAACCGTTAAAGAAAAAAATACCTCGCCCCACTGTCTTGGGCCTTGAAAATTCATTAGTTAAATTCTCTAATTTAGCTTATAATAAACACATGATTTACGATCGATTTCAACAAGAAGCTATAGACCATATAAATAATGGCCATTCAGTAATTGTCTCCGCTCCTACAGGCGCTGGAAAAACTGCAATTGCTGAACATATCATTGAACAAGCTTTACAAAATAATTTCGGGGTTATCTATACTGCCCCTATTAAAGCTTTATCAAACCAAAAGTTTAGAGATTTCCAAAAACAATTTTCTGAAAGTATCGGAATTTTAACTGGTGACGTGTCTTTAAACCCTTCTGCTCCAGTTTTAATTATGACTACAGAAATATTTCGCAATAAAATTCTCGATGAACCAGAAAGCTTAAAAAAATATTCTTGGATTATCTATGATGAAATTCATTACATCGACAACCAAGAACGCGGCACAGTCTGGGAAGAATCTTTAATGTTTTTGCCTGAGCATATGAACATTTTGGGATTATCCGCCACTATCCCGAATATAAAAGATCTTACAATGTGGCTTGAGTCTATCCATAAAAAAAAGATCCAAGTTGTCATTGAAGATAAACGTCCTGTTCCGCTACATTTTCTATTTCAAAGCGGCAACCAAGTTTACGAAAAATTATTCAGCGTACGCAGATTTGGGCAGATTAAACAGAATAAGTTACATCAATTAGTAACCCATATCAGCAATAAAGAAGGTTTTCCTTGTATTTATTTTGTATTCGGAAGAAAAAGAGCTGAAGATCTAGCTTACGATTTATCCGGATTTAATTTTTTAACAAAACCAGAACAACAAGATATTACAACAATGTATTCTGATCTTTGTGAACGTTTCAACTTACAAGAAGAAAAAAGCGCTATTCTTATGCAGCCATTAATAAAACACGGCGTTGCATTTCACCATGCAGGAATGCTCCCCACTCTTAAAGAAGTAATTGAAAGACTATTTACTAGTAAATTAATAAAAGTAATTTTCACTACAGAAACTTTTGCTCTCGGAATCAATATGCCTAGCCGCTCAGTTGTTTTCGACGATATGAAAAAATTCTACGGCAGATTTGTACGCCCTTTAAAAACTCGCGATTTTTATCAAATGGCTGGACGTGCTGGAAGACGAGGAATCGATAAAGAAGGATTTGTTTATTGCCGAATTAATTTCAACCGTATTAAGTTTGAAGAAGTTAAACAGATTATTTACAGCCCACCAGAACGTGTACAAAGCCAATTCAACACCTCCTACGCTACAATTTTGAATTTATACGAAAAATATCAGGATGAATTATTTAAAATTTATCCTCTTACTCTTCATTATTTCCAATGTAAACGAAATCAACAGCGTGAAGCATTAAGGTTAATTGAAGCAAAATTAAAATTATTAAGAACTATGGGATTTATTCAGGCAGATAAACTTACGCCTAAAGGTCAATTTGCAAAAACAATTTATGGATACGAATTAATTTTAGCTGAACTTTACGATGCTAACCTTTTTGAAAATTTAGACGAATTTGGATTAGCCACAATCGCTATTGCCTGCGTATTTGAACCAAGGAAAAATCAAGAGATGATTAGTATCTCAAAAAATGCAAGAGCAATAAGAATGGCTTGCGACGACGTTTACCAAGTTATCCAGGAAAAAGAGCATTCTTTCAGGATTTATCCTCAAAGCAAACCTGCTTTTTTTCATCTAAGCCAAGCAATTGAATATTGGCTGCGAGGAACTCAGTTTTCGAAATTATTGCAATACACTGATACTGACGAAGGTGAAATTGTCAGATATTTTAGAATGGCAATCCAAATTTTACGTGAAATTAGAGACAATCCTGTATCTTCAGAGATTTTAAAACAACGTATTACCAACACCATCCGAACAATTAACCGCGATATTATTGACGCAGAAAAACAGTTAAGAGAAGATTAATGAGTCCACAACTTATGAAGCGAATGTAATGAGCGAACATAAGTTGTTTAGACGAATTAATACACCGAATACGAAAAAATTTTGTCAAAAATTTTGAGTGGTTATGAGGTGTATATTTTATACTTTAAATAATCTTTGATTATTTTTCCATGGTCAAAAGCAAATTCAAGTTTTTTTAACTCATCTAAGCTAAAAACTTTTAACCCTCTAGCATCATCACCAGCACAAGCTTGTCCTTGCGCTTTTGCAGTATAAACAGTTCCTACGGTATGAAATCGCGGATCGCGATTAGGATCAGAATAAGTATGAAATTGTTTTACATCTGTAATATCTAAATTAGTTTCTTCTTTAGCTTCCCGAATTACAGCAGCTTCCAACGTTTCTCCATAGTCCACAAAACCTCCTGGCAGCGCCCAACCAAAAGGAGGATTGCTTCGCTCAATAATAACTATCCCTCCGCCTCGATTAACATCTAAATCATTTAACTCAATAATTGCATCAACAGTAAGAAACGGACTTTTAAGTTTATTTGCAATATAGTCTATATAACCTAAAGCATATTTATTAAAAACTTCTCGCTGCTCTTCGCTTTCAATACAAAAATTAATTTCTTTAAGATTTACTTCTTTATTATTCCTTATTAACCTAAAAACTTCCTGTGCCATAATTTTCGCCACAGCAATCTCACCCAATTTATTTTTTTCGCTATCAACTATAGGATAAAAAAAACTTACATCTCTGCTTTTATCAGCACTTTCAATAGCATTGCGGCAAAAATTACGAAAATTTATCTCGCTTTCTGCCTCAACCTTTTTAATCTGGATCTGTGCTAAAACAATTTTTATTTCAATACTATTAATATTCATAATAAAATTTTTAAATTTTGTTTTTAATGAAAAATCAAATTCTATTCTCCAATAATTTTCACTAAAACTCTTTTTTTACGCTGCCCATCAAATTCACCGTAAAAAATCTGTTCCCATGGCCCAAAATCCAGTTTCCCATCAGTAACTGCCACAACCACTTCCCTACCCATAATAGTTCTTTTTAAATGCGCATCACCATTATCTTCACCTCCAAGATTATGTTCATACTTATCTTTCCCATAAGGCGCAAGCTTTTCAAGCCATTTGCTAAAATCATTAAAAAGACCGCATTCATCATCATTGATAAAAACACTCGCAGTTATATGCATAGCATTAACCAAACATAAACCTTCTTTAATTTTACTTTCTACTAAACAATTTTCTACACTTTCAGTAATATTAATAAATTCCAATCTGTTTTTTGTATTAAACCATAATTCTTTTCTATAAGACTTCATTACTGTTTCTCCAATAATAATTTCGTATTACGATAATCAACTTGAAACTTAAATCTACGTAAAAAACTCATCCCTAAAAGCCCGTCCTGTAAACTAACATCAGTTATCTCTTTAGGCATTATCGCTACTTCTACATTTTTTTCTTCCATATCCTGCACTTTCATAACTTTCAAAACAGCTCTTTTGGCTACAACCTGTCTTCCATCAGCAACACTCATAGTAACAGTCTCTTTAATCTTGTCATAATCTAACCCAGCAGCTAAAGCCACACTACTTTTCAAAACAACTAAAGTTGCACCTGTATCCATAATCAAATTTGCTGTTGCATTATCATTAATCCACGCAGTAACTAATAAATGATCTCCCAATTTTCTTACAGCAACTTCACCAACTCTTGGACCATAAGAAGAGTTAATACTTTGCGTTTTTTTTATCTGCCATTCTTGTCTAATCTGCTCCGAAGTATTACTATCTGATCTGGAAATTGCAGAAATTTGGTTTCTATAAAGTTTCACAATGCCATAAGCTACCTGCACTTCTAAAAAATCATTATTTTCTGCTTTTATTAACCCTTCTAACTTCCTTCCATTTTTAAGAACAATCATATCGGCAAAAACAATAGAAAAACTAAAAAAAATAAAGAACAAACAAAACAATATAATATCAAAAACTTTATTTGTTTTTATAAATCCCATTATATCCTTCTTGAGTATGATTAATCCGGCTAAAAATTAACTGCAATATTTTAGCATTCTGCTTAACTTTTATTCCCAAAGGATTACCAACATTCAAAACAAACTCACTCCTACCGCTAAAACCTGCATCCCAAACTCCATTCTGCGTAAACGCTCCCATCCTCAATAAAGAGCTACGCGAAAATGCAGTTGCAATCAAATCATTTGGCAATGTCACTACTTCATTCGTTAAAACTTTATAAACTCCAGAAGATAAATTCCACCAACCATATTTATCATCACTAGAATTTTTCACTGCCATCAGCTCTGGGGTATCCGGCAATACTCTTTCTTTATTCGAAAAATCCAATGCACCTGCCCCTTCAAATTTATATATCTTACAAACAGTCATATCAAATCCATTAGGAGTAAGCTGAGATTCTAAATCAATATAACCACTCACTAAATTTTTTTCTAAAATAAGTTCTCGTATTTCTTCACGGTTTAACATTAAGATATCCTTTTCTTAATATCGTCAGTAATAGGACTAGGCTTAAAATTTTTATCAACAAAAACTAATGTGGTTCTGGCTTTAATAATTAACCTGCCAGCCTGATTTTTAATTTCATTTTCAAAAATAATCCTTACTCCCGTAATTTCAGCAATTTTACTCGTAACTTCTAAAACATCATCATAAACAGCTGGGGACTTATAATCAACTTCCTGTCGAGAAACAACAAAAAAATTTCCGCCAGCAATTAAATCTTTCATAAAAATACCTTTTTCTTCTAAAGCCTCCGTACGTGCCTGCTCCAGATATTTTAAATAATTCGCATAATAAACCACTCCACCACAATCTGTATCATGATAATATATTCTAATTTTCATTACTCCTCCTAAATAAAATCCTATTTGCCATTAAAAAATTTTACATCATTTTTTTTAATGGACATTTAACCATCTCTTTATAAACACATAAATAATCATTCTTCCAGTTCTTATCTAACACATTTCTTATCGGAACACACTGAAACTCTTTCCCAGCTTTTGATTTATGCAGTCCAAACCGATTATCATAATCAATACAATATGATTGTCCTTCTTGTGTCCAAGCTAGATTTTCACAAGGATCTTCAAAAGCACCACAGCAACTTCCACACCTTCGACAAAGAGCTTCCCACTCTTGCTCTTTTTGTATCATATAATTTTCGTAATCAGAACTTCCCATCTTACAAATTAATAACTAAATCTTTTAACTGTTTACGAGTAGATTTTGATTTTTCATCAGGATACCCCAAAGCCAACACCGCAAACAATTCAAAATTTTCATCTAAATTTAACAACTCACTAATTTTTTCTTTTTTATTTAAAATTTCGCCCAACCAACAAGCGCCTAACCCCAAATCAAAAACCATAAGCAACATATTTTGTATCGAAGCACCTAAAGCCAATAAATCTTTATCTCTGTTATAAGAACTTTTTACATCTAAAAAAACCAAAATCAAACAAGGAGCACCTTTAATAATATATGAATACTTTGTAAATTCAGATATTCCACTTTTTGTTTTATTATCTTTAATTACACAAAATCGCCAAG
>CAYQXW010000086.1:0-7756 GCA_964421615.1 uncultured Planctomycetales bacterium | reverse complement strand
TTTTGAATCAACGTAAAGCTTAACTACATCTTCAGTAAAAGAATCTCTAATAACTCTTAATACTAAATCATACTCTTCATAAACTATACAAGGAGCTTTCTGCCTCTTAACAATTTTTTCAATTCTACTCCAAATTTTAACTAAAAAATTTGCATCACGATTTAATTCTTGTTTTGATTTACCACAAGCAGCTGTTCTAACAATAAAACCTGCTTCTTTCGGCATTTTCAATTCATTTAATATCTGGCGTAGCCTTTTTCTCTCATCTTCATCTTCAATTCGACGAGAAACCCCACCCTGTTCTTCTTTAGGCATTACTACCATATACCGACCAGGAATACCTATATGACAAGATAAACGAGGACCTTTAGTGCCAAAAGATTCTTTGACAACTTGTACTAAAACTTCTTGCCCTTTTTTTATATTACTAAATAATTTATTATCATGCTTATTTTTTTCAGATGGACGTTCAGAAGCATTTTCATTTGCTTCATTTGCCTCTTCTATTTCTGAAAGATATAAAAACCCTTTTTTAGGCATCCCAATATCTACAAAAGCACCATTAATAGAAGGAATAACCGCTTCTATTTTTCCTTTATAAATATTACCAACAATAGTTTTATCTTGAGGACGTTCTATAAAATATTCGGAAAGTTTACCATCTAAAACAATAGCTACTCTTTTTTCCTGCGGCTCAACATTAATTAAAATTTCTTTTACCATATTATCAATTTAAAAAATCTTTCACTTGAATACCCTGCGGCAAACAATTATTTAATCTATTTTTAAAATCATCTAAGTTCATAGCTTCTTTCAAAACAATAGATGCTTCCTCAGATTGACTTTCTATCCCTAATTTTATTGCTCTTTTTATACTTAGTTTAGGATGCGGATTAAACCCTTGAGAAATCTTGATAGGAATATCTGCCCTTCTTAAAGCACGCATAAAAGTACGCATTAAATCTAAATGCGATATAAACCGCATTTTTCCCTGTTTTGTAAAAATAAAATTTACCTTTGTTTCCATATGCCCCCAAAGCTTTATCTTCTAGCAAGAACAATTATAAATGAAAGTTTTCTTTTGGAAAGCATTTTTATTTATTTTTTTGTACTAATTCTTTTTTTAAAACTGGAAATCCCAAACTCTTCTGCATTTTTTGGATATCTTCTTTAGTAAATTCATCTTCTTCTATAACTCTAGCTGTAATAAAAATCAATAAATCTACCTTTGCAATATCATTAGTTTCTCTAGTAAAAAGGCTTCCTAGTAAGGGAATTTTACTTAAAAAAGGCACGCCTATCTTGCTTTTACTTTTTACATCTTTTAATAGCCCACCAATTACTATAGTTTCACTATCTCGCATTAATATTTGAGTTTGTGCTTCTCTAACATCAATAATCGGATAATTAACCGTCGAAGTTATTGCACTACTACCTGATCCAGCAGTATTTGTTGCTGTAACATTTGAAGAAGAAGATGTTACACTAGGATGAATAATCATATTAATAAAACCTTCTTGGCTAATTTGCGGAACAACATTCAATCTAATACCAATTTCCTGATAATAATCTAAAGTTTGAGTTTGAGTAGATCCAGTAGTAGCATCACCCGCATCAACTTCTGATTTTAGAATCGGAGTATGGTAACCTACTAAAATAGAAGCTTCTTGATTATCTAAAGTAAGAATTCTAGGAGAAGATAATGTATTAGTCTTCACATCTTCTTCTAACGCATGCAAAAGTATTTCAAATTCATTACCTGTTAATTTTTTAAATAAAACTTCTACTCCAGCATTATAAGGATACATTCCGGCTAAACTTGCGGCTTTAGCACCAAAAACAGAAGGAACAACTTTAGAAGTCCAATTAGACCCTCCAATAGTACTATTACCTTTTCTACCAGTAGTCACATCAACAGGAGTACTAGTTGTTGCTCCAGTTGTACCAGTTCCATAATCTACACCGATATCTTTCAATTTATCCACATTAACTTCCATAATTCTAGCTTCAATCAAAACTTGTTTTGGCTTACGATCAATTTCAGGTACAATTTTATTTATAATATTATCTAAATTAGCATCTGTATCTGTAATAACTAAAATTTTTGATTTTATTGAAGGTTCAAACTCCATTTTACTTGCTACAGGAACACCGGCAGGACTTTTTCCAATAGAAATAGTTTCAGATTTAGCTGCATCTAATTTTTCTCTTTCTAAAGCAGTTGTTGCCACTTCTTCTTTTCCAATTTTAAAACTTCCAAACTTCCAACCTTTTTGCCCATGTGTAAAAAGTATTGAAATTTTTCCACGAGGAGAAAGCATAGGAACAAGTATTCTTTGCGCATCTTGAGCATCTAGGAATTTAAGATGAACTATTTCAGTCCTCAACGGTTCTTCAGATTGAATTTTAGCAATATTTTCTATTTTAGTAACTAAAATTACATTACCTTGCTTTTGAAAACCAAAACCATTACTTTTTAAGATAATATCCAAAGCTCTTTCCCAGGCTACATCTTTTAACTTAATAGTAACCGTACCAATAACATCTGCAGTCGGAACAATGTTTACATTCGCTTTCTGAGCCAAAAGTTTTAATATATTTCTAATATCTGCTTCCTTAAAATCTAAAGTAACATTATCAGAAGCAGCCAAACTTTCTTGAATAGAAATTTCAGCAGCTGCTGCAGGTTGTTCTGGAATATTCACTGCATCCGGAGGTTGAGAACTAGACACGACAGTAACTGATGCATCCTGAGCAAAAGCAAACGCCCCACCCATAAGAATAAATAAAAACAAAAAGAATAATTTTTTCACGCTACTCCTCCTTTAATTCAATCTCACTTATCTGACCATCTTTAATAAAAATTACTTTTTTTTCTTCAATTTTTAAAATTTGGTAATCCTCTATTGTTTCGCCAATACGCACTACTTTGCCATTTACCATAGCATAAGATATTCCAAACTTATCATAAATAATTCCTTCTAATTTCAAATCACTCTTTTTATTATCATCCAGCTGCTGTTCTTTTTCAATATTCAAAAATCTTCCATCAGAATTAAGTAATGGAATAAACGGATCCCTTTTTCCTTTAGCATCATACAAAAAAATATCCTGAGCAAAAACAAAAGAAGAAAACAACATAGAAAAAACACTAACCCAAATAAATTTATTTCTTAGCATATACTTTTATAGTTAAATTAACTTTCTGTTTCATATTATCGGCAATATCTCTATTTATCCTTAGATCTTTTAGTTGAATTAAATATTCAGAATTTTCCATGCTATTTATAAAAGCTCCTAACGTATGATACGTCGCTAATATTTCCAATTTAACATTCACGCCATAAACATTATCTTTGTCAGCTTTCAACTCTTTTGAACTATTAATCTGCATTACTTTAACATTTTTTTCAAAAGCTAACCCGGAAATATATTTTAAAATAAATGGGATATCTTTATCAGAAATAAATTTCTTCTCTAACTTATCTTTTTTTTCAACAGCAACTTTTGGAACATTCGCTAAATCTTTTTCAATATTAGAAATATCTCTTTTTACATTGGTTAATTTTAAATTTAAAGCTTTAATCCCCTTAAGTTGCCCAATCATCACAAAATTAATATCTGCAACTACTATGATGATAAATACAATGAAAATTAATATAATTTTTTGTTTATCTAAACGCAAATTATTAATAAAAGCTATCAAATTAACTCCTATTTATTTTTTAAATCCCCATTAATTAAAAAATCAACTACTTCAAAACTTCCCACAGATTTTCTCTGTAAAGGGCCTAAATCTAAACTATTAAAATCAACCATAAAAATTTTATCATTTTTTAAATTGTCTAAAAATTTATTTATTAAATCCAACTGCTCATCTTTCAAGGAAACAACTGAAGCTTTAATACTTAAATTCTTCCCATCATAAGTCAAATCATTAAACCAAATACCAGAAGGTAACTCCAAACTTAATTTATTGATAACAAAAGACCATTTTACTAACTTATCATTTACTTGTTTTAATATTTTTTCTTCAGAAGACTGCAACGCAGACTCACTTTTTAAATTATTAATTTTATTTCTTTGTGGCTCAAGAACTTTCCATTTATGATTTAAATTAGTTAAAGCTACAGTCTTAGTTAAATAAACTAACCCAAAATATAAATGGACTATAACAATAATACTTGCAAACAGAGGAATTAAATATATAAAATAATTTAAATCTCCGGAAGCATTTTGTTTTTGTATACGCAAATCATCAGGCAATAAATTTATTTCTATCATAAACACTCTCTTAAAGCTAATCCAACCGGGACAGCTAATTCTCCAGCAATAGGAGTAATTTTATTTATATCTAAGTTATCGGCAATAATTACTTTTTTTAAAGGGTCCCAGTTAATTACTTTTAAAGCTAAAAACTCCCCTAATTTTTCCTTAGTCGTACCATATAAATTTTTTTCGCCTGTTATAAAAATTTTTTCAACAGTTGAAGCACTTCTACTTTCATAATAATCATAAGAGGTCCGGATTTCTTCTGCAAGTTTTGATAAAATCAAATCAATCGCTACTTTAGCTTTTTCTAAACTCACATTTCCAGAATCTACTGTTTTTGAATCAACAGCCAAAACATCAGCAATCTTTTGAATAAACATATCCCGACCAATAGGAATATCTCTACTTAAAGCCGGAACACCACCTGCTTCAATAATATTTAAATTACTCGTAGCATTACCAATATTCAACAATGCAATTGTTTTACCTTTAACATTTTCATCATCTGAATAATTAAAATTAAATGCATTCATAATTGAAACTGCATCTACTTCAATATTATTAATTGTAACTCCTAAAGACTGAATTAATTTAATCTGCTGATTCAAAAAATCTTTTTTTGCTGCTGCAATTAAAACTCTCATTTTATTATCAGGTAAATCTGCTTTTAGAATACATCCGTCAAGATTAACTTCATTAACAGGAAAAGGAATATACTTCTGTGCTTCAAATTTAATAGCTTGTTTCAATTCATCTTTATTCATTTTAGGAAAATCTACATAACGCACAATTGCCTGCTGGCCTGAAACAGAAATATTTATATTCTTAACAGACTGTTCACTAATTAATTTTTTTAAACTTCCTTCGATATCAGAAATATTCTGTTCATACTGGTAGGAAATCAGATCTATTCTTTCTTTGAGAAATTTCAATTTAATAAATTTAATTACTTTAGGTGCTAAACTAATTCCCACGGCAAATTTTTCACTCGGAAACTTATCTTTTATTTTAGAAATTATATTTATCATAGTTTTATTGTAGTAACGGCCCTTCTGAAAAAGTAGCCTCTTTCTCTTCCATCTCTTGATTTGTCAATTCCATTTGGACTTGTTTTTCTTCTACTACATTTTTCTGCGGCGCAACAGGTTGAGAAACAACTATTTCTTTATTTACCTCTTGCTCACTTTTTTTAACTACAAAATTTATTACAAAAATCACACAAACAAAAAAAACTAAACAACTAATAAAAAGCTTAATCTTTTGCTCACTACTTAAACTCACTTTTCCCTCCAAATAAGTTTTTGATATAAAGCATTAGAAGGACTCAACGCTGAAGTAAAATTAGTCATATAAGGAAAATACGGCGGAGCCATTCCAGACAACACTCGAGAATCATAAACAAAGTTTCTTCCAAATCCAGTTAAACTTGTCGAACCAGAAAAAGTTCCAAATGGCCCGTAAAAATCAGTAATTGCTCCACCTAAAATCGTAGCAATCCCTCTGGAACTTCCAGAATCATAATTATCCACTTCTAGCTGACCATGGGGCGCCATAAGAACAGAATGAATCTCAACATTATTCGGTGCAGTTGTTCCAATTCTAATATCTCCTGCCCAAGATAAAATACCCATTAAATTTGTATAACCAGTAGCGCTTAAAGGAGACGCGTTATACTCCTCATATTTTATATTTCCACCTATAATAATATCTTTTTCTCCAGATACTGTAACTTGAGAATCTTTCTGCACTACACCAGAAATACTTTTAATACTATCATTAGCATAAATTAAAATACCTTCATCATCCACACCATCTGGCTTTCCAGTATAAGTTGTAGTTGTTCCACCATTTAACTGGTATGAAGTAGTATTCGCAGAAAAATCAACTTTTATCACATAAGTATTGGTTGTAGAACAATGCGCACCACAACTAACATTTTGACTAATAGTATAAACAGCCTTATTGCCATCTGATGACATTACAACAGTAGCATCATCTGAACTCGATCCAGTACTTCCATTAATAAAAATACCACCAGTACAACTTGTGCCATTATTCGGAACATAAACAGCAGGAGTACTTCCAGGATTAGACATTGTCCCTAAAGCTTCATTCTTTAATTCTGTCTGAGTTATAGACGATGGCAAATTAATCAAATCTACTCCTCTAGTAAAAGATGTATCAAACACAGGTTTATCTACACAAGAAGTAGTACAACCAATAGGATACGCTGCAGCATCTGCCAATACAGTATTTCCATTATTGTAATATCTGGTTCTAGTCTCTTTCTGTGTAACATCATTAGTAAAATGACCTGAAGGATTATTAGCAAAACTAAATCGATCATTAGTATGTACAGGTCCCGTAAAAGTTGTACTTGCTGTAAACCAAACAGTTGTTCCTGAAGGAGTACTATGGTGACTTGTAAACAAAGCATATTTAGCAAAATTATCTCTTCGAATTACTAAATTAAAAGTTTTCGGAGAAAAAGCAATGGTTTTAGTAATATTAGGAGTAACACTAGTAATCTTGCCTGTAGATTCAATAGAAACACTATAATAAAAAGTAAAAATTTCACTAGCTATATTTGCAGTAGGATTTTGTATCGCTTTAATCGTAATAGTAGTAGTAGCAAAATTGCCCGCAACTCCTGTATTCAAATCCAATGGAGTAACAGTCAAAGCAGCAACACCACCGGACACAGTAAATTGAGTTTGTCCACTCGCATAAGCATAATCCCTTATTAAACTTAATGCAGTAGTCGAAGACGCAGCATAACTAGTAAAAACAGAAGCTTTATTTTCAGCTTCAACTCTAGTTTTTAAATCAGTTATTATCCTTTTTCTTAACTCCGCCATCGCTTGATTTGCTCCAGCTTCTGCTAAATTTAAAGCTTGTAAAACATATCTTTCTTTATCAACACTTCTTTTTTCCGTAACCATACTTGTCATATATACACTGGTTAGAACAGTTACCACCATTATGACAACTGACGCAATAACAAGAACCACACCTTTTTTGTTTTTCATCAGAATTCTCCTTCCCCTGGCTGCAAAACCTCAGCATCATCTTCAAGAGTATAATTTTGATTCCTAAGCATTACTTTAGAAGTCATATTAAAATATGCAGACTGCTTAGTTTGTACTTCTATCTTAATTATCGGACAATCTGTTGAAATACTTGTGCAATTAAATTCACTGCATCCTGAACATCCAGCACCAAAATAAATTGATTCAACTTTATCCGATACAGTAGTCACATTTGAAGTTCCAACTTTTTTTAAAAGTTCTTTGGAATTAGAATCGTTTAACTTAAAAGTTATTTTAGATAGACCAGTAATGTTATTATCAGAATCAAATTCAGGCTTATAAAAATCTAGTCTGGTATGATTTGAAGAAATAGATAAAGTATAATTAGTTCCATTAACAGACCAGTTGGGATTAGATTCTCTTATCATAAAATCCACGTTATCTATTATTCTCCG
>CAYQXW010000085.1:0-7808 GCA_964421615.1 uncultured Planctomycetales bacterium | reverse complement strand
ATTTGGCTTTAGGGGATAGGAAAACCGAAGAAATTCTATGGGTTGATAACGTTAATTTAGGATGGAATACTTTGGAGAAAGAAAAGATTACTTCTGGGATGAAGCCAGTTAAAGTAAATTGTTTGACTTTTGATGAGTATGTAAAAAAACATAAAATTGAAAAAATAGATTTGATAAAAATTGATGTTGAAGGCGCAGAATATCGAGTTATCGAGGGGATGAAGAAAACCCTATTGAAGTTAGATAAAAAACCGGTTATTTTTTGTGAAGTAGGGTGGGGTAAAAATCATCCGCATTGGGATAAAGAAGTAGAGATATTTGAGTGGTTATTTGCTAATGGTTATGAAAGGTTTGATTATAATTTTGATCGTACCTGTGATGTTTTATTTATTCCTGAAAAAAAAGATTTAGGGGATAAAATTACTATTGGCATTCCTACAAGAAACAGAATTAAGTCGCTTATGGATTTGCTAGAATCTATATCTAGGCAGACATATAAAAATTTTGATTTGATTATAGCTGATGATGGTGATAAATATGAATTGAAGGCTGAAATTAAGAAAAGATTCCCATATTTAAATTTTAAATATTTAAAAGGCAAAGGTGAAAGTTTGCCGGTTAATCGGCAAACTATTTTAGATAATGCGCAAACCGAACTTGTTTTAATGTGTGATGATGATCACGTAATGAAGGAAGATTGTGTGGAAATTTTAGTTAATACTATAAGATCAAGTGGAAATATTGGTATAGTATCTGCTATTTGGCCCCAGGAAAATGCACCAACTATTGATTTTGCAAAAGTTAGTAGCCAGATAGATTTTAAGCTAGATATTGATGATGTATCTGTTGGTTCGGATCCGGGATGGGTTAATAATCGAGGAGTAGGAAAATTTTTTTATCAGCCAAATTATATTTTAAATACACAGATTTGTGGCGGTGGCTGTCTTATTTATAGAAAAAGTGTTATTAATGTAGTTGGAGGTTTTCCCAATTGTTATAGTCGTGTTTCATTTAGAGAAGATACTGATATGTCCTATAGAGTTTTTTTAGCCGGTTATAAAGTTTTAATTAACACTGCCGCAATAGCTTACCATCATAGAGAATTAGCCGGGGGGACTCGTGATTCTTTGCAGAGAGAAAAACTAATGCATGAAGATGCTGTTTTGTTTTTAGAAAGATTATCTCTATGGCGAGATAGGTTTCGTGAAGACTGCAACACTATGCAATGTATTAAGTTAGAGGAATTAGCAGAAAAGTTTATCTTCAAACGAAATTTTGCTAAAGCAAAAATATTTTTGCTGGAAGCTGTAAAATTATTCCCCAATAATTTGAATCTAGCGAAAAAAATACTCATTCTAAATAAAAAATTGAAAAAACTTCCCAAAAAATAATTGTGGCATAAAATTTGCTTTTATTAATTATAGATAATTAATATCCACTTATTTAACACTATTATTAATTGAAAATTTATTATGCTTACAGAATCTATTACCTATTTAAAAAATATTGAAAATTTTGAAAAAGAGCAATTTGTAAAGTGTATTATTTGTAAAACGAATAATACAGAGTTAATATCAAAAATTTGTAGGTATAATATTCCAGCTAATAATGTTATTTGTAAGGAGTGCGGGCATGTTTATATTAACCCTATTCCTACAGCAATTGGATTAAAAGATTACTATAAAAATGATTATCGCGTACAATATACAACTACCAATTTAGATTCATATCAGAATTTAATTTTAAAAAAAGCAAAAGCGGAGTTATTAAGTAAGTATATAAAAAGAGATGGAAAAGTTTTAGAAATTGGTTGTGCTAATGGAGTTTTGTTGGCTGAAATAAAAAAAATAAGACCGGATCTTGAATTATTTGGTATTGAGCCCACCGTAGAGTTAGCTAAAAAAGCTAAGAATAAGAAAATTAAAATTTTCGAAGGTATTTTTGAAGATTATCCTTTGGTGGAAAAAAAGTTTGATTTTATTATTTTAGATCATGTTTTCGAGCATTTTGAAAATCCCTTGAGTATTTTAAAAAAAATACATTATTTTTTAAAGGATACTGGAATTGTTTTTATAGAAGTTCCCAATATTCTACGTCCTTATGGAGATCTTGATTATAATTTTTTTCAACATGTGCATCTGCACAGTTTTTCTGAAAAAACGTTAGAGCAAATTGTTAATTTATCAGGTTTTGAATGTTTAGTTAAATTAGCTAATTCTGCGTTAGCTTTTTTTATAGTTAAAACCCTGCCTTCTACTGAAGAAAAAAATAATACCAATTATAGTTATTTAAAAATTCTTAAATTCCTGGAAAATTATAGAGAACAATATCGTATTTTGTGGGGTATATTTTCTGAGCGTAAAGATTTATTTAAAGCGGATAGTATTGATATTAGTGTTGCAGCTCAAAATAATTTTTTAAATTTTTACACTAAAGTTCTCAGTGATAATTTTTTTGAGATAAATAATAATGGTTTGAATAATAGTTTTGATGTTAATTCAAAGAAAATTTTGAGGATAATAGTCGAAATTTTGAAAGAAAAGAAGGTGATAAAATGAATAAAACTTTAGAATTTACTAAAGTTGTCTCAGAATCAAATTCAGTTGTTACATCTTGTATTTTATGTGGTAGTTCCGATAGTTTTTGTATATCTGATGTTTGTCGTTATTCTATTAATGCAAGAAATTTAATCTGTAAAAAATGTGGATTAGTCTATATTGAATCAAACTCAGATGCTTTAGATTTACAAAAATACTATGAAAGTAGTTATAGAACTCAATATAAATTAGAAAATTTGGCTTCGTTAAAATATATGGAAACAAAAGGTCTAAAAGCTAAAATTTTAAGTAAATATGTTTTTTCTAATGCAAAAATCTTAGAGATTGGTTGTGCTAATGGAGTACTTTTGAATGAATTAAAGAAAATAAATAATGATATTCAGTTATATGGAATTGAGCCTACTCAGGAATTAGCGCTGAAAGCAGAAAAAGATTTCGGCGTGCGTGTTTTTAATGGGTTTTTCGAAAACTTTGAAAGTGAAGTGAAAAAGTTTGATTTGATAGTTCTAGACCATTCTTTAGAACATTTTAAAAATCCGTTGATGTGTTTAACAAAAATTCGAAGTTTATTGAAGGATGGTGGAGTTGTTTATATTGAGGTTCCTGATATAAAGCAGCCTTACGGAGATTTAGAATTAAATTTTTTCCAGCATGTGCATCTATATAATTTTTCTTTTAAAACACTTAGAATTCTTTTAAAGCTTTCAGGTTTTGATTTGTTGGAATATAGTTTAGACAGCTGTATAGGTTGTTTTGTTAAAAAAAGTAAAATTTGTAAGATGGAGAATTTGGATTTTAACGTTGAAGGCGATGATTACCTTTTGATATTGAAATTTCTGAAAGTATATAAAAATTATTATAGATTTTTAATTTCTACTGAAGAGAAAAAAGATGTTTTTATGTCTGAGGTATTAAAAACAGATTTAGAACTGGAGAATAAAATCCAAAAAATGTATTTAGAAGTTTTAAAAGAAAAAATTAGTAACTGTGCTAAGCAAAAAGATGATGAATCTTTGAAAAAAGAAATGAGTTATTATATTGGGCAGTTTGGGAAAAATTTAGTTGCTTCTATAAAAATTATGCGGACTATCTTAGAAAGATAATTTTTTATACATGCGTATTGGTGCGCTTATAGTATGTCGAATGGGATCTAAAAGATTACCTGGTAAATGTTTGGAAAATATATCTGGTAATTCATTGCTTTGGTATATATTAGCGCGATGTAATAAAGTTGAATTTTTTAATAATAAAATTGTTGTAGCTACGACTGAATTATCTGAAGACGATGCTATTTACTCGTTTTGTATCAATAATGGAGTTGAATGTTTTAGAGGTGATTCAGTTAACGTCGCTGGGAGAGTTCTTGCTGCTGCGAAACAATATGGTTTTGATTATTTTGCAAGGATTAATGCTGATAGCCCTTTTATAGATCCTAACTTGTTGAATAAAGGATGCATGTTAGCGGATATAGATAAGTATGATATTGTTACTAATTTATATCCAAGAACTTTTCCTTATGGAGTTAGTGTTGAAATCATTCGAACAAGTGTTTTTTCTAATATGTATCAAAAAATGGCTAAACCCGCGCATTATGAACATATAACTCAGATTTTTTATGAAAATATGGATAGTTTTTCTTATTATAATATTCTTAGAAATGAAGGTGATGTAAGTAATATAAGGTTAGTAATTGATGATAAGCAAGATTTAGCATTTTATAAATCAATGGTTGCAGTAAAATCTGGAGTTGAAATATCTTATGAAGAAGTTATTAAAAAAAAATAAAGATAATGGTACGATTACTTTGTTCTGTATTAGACCTAAAGGGTTTAATATTGGTAATGATGCAATTTATATAGGATTGCAGTATTTTATTTATAAAGCTTTTGGGGAAGTAGTTAATCTTATTTGGTTGCCGGCTACTTCTCGTTATGAAACTAGTGTCAAAGCTGGTTTAACACCAAGAACTGTGTATGAAATAAATGAATATGGGCATGGTGTTATTGTTGGTGGAGGGAATTTATATGAAAATGGTGAATTGGAAGTTAATCTTAATGCTTTAAAAAGTTTAGATGTTCCAATGATGTTGTATAGTCTTTCAAGAGGAAGAATTTATAATCGGCAGAGACAGCTTGTTGATCGCACAGATGTTATGTCTGATAGTATAATTAAAGCTTTAGACGCAAAAGCTAATTATTCTTTGGTTAGAGATGAGGCTACATACGGATATTTAAAAGAAATTGGATGTGCTAAGACAGTGGTTGGAGGATGCCCGACTGTTTATTTGAATCGTATGGCGGATAGATTTCCTAAATTTCCAGGAAATAATGAAGGTATTTTGATTTCTATTCGAAATCCTAGTCTTATGAGTATTCCATTAGTAGAGCAGTCTAAAATGTATGGTTTTATTATTAATTTAGTTTCTTTTTTAAGGAAACAGTATCCAGAAGATAAAGTAAGAATATTATGTCATGATCATAGAGATATTCAATTTGCAGCATCTATCCCAGGAGTTGAATACCTTTATCCCGGAGATATATATACTTATTTGGCACTACTTCAGAAGTGCAAACTTAATGTTTCTTTCCGTTTGCATGCAGTATTGCCTTGTTTGTCTTTTGGAACACCAGTTATTTCTTTAGTTTATGATGAAAGAGGAATTAATGTTTTAGATACTTTAGGGATGGGAAATTGGTCAATAGATATAATAAAAACAGAAAATATAATGAAAGAAATAAAAAATCGTATATCTAGGCTAAATGAATTACAGCATATTCGTTCAAAGGCTAAGATAATTTGGGATAGTTTGTATGAATTAAATATAAAAATATTTAATAATTTTGTATCAGATGTTGTAGCTTACAAAAAAGGTGTTATTTAATGGCGCATATTATTGCAGAGGCAGGGACTAATCATAATGGCAGTTATGAGTTAGCGCAAAAACTTATTGATAGTGCAGTGCAAGCAGGTTCGGATTCAGTAAAATTTCAAATTATTTATCCAGAGGAATTATATTTGCCTAAATTTTTTAAAAATAATGCATATGAGAAAAATGATGTTTTTGAGCGTCGAAAACAGGCTATGTTGCCGGATGCAGCATATTCTGATTTAGCTGCTTATGCTAGAACAAAAAATATTTCTTTAAGTGCATCTGTTTTTGGGAGAAAAAGTTTAAAAATTTTAATGGCTATGAATCCGGATTATATAAAAATCGCTTCTTGTGATTTAAATAATTCAAGGTTACTTCGTGAGGCAGCTTCTTATGGAAAAAAAATTATTGTTTCTACAGGGATGTCTAGTCTTGATGAGATAGAACAGGCAGTAAAAGATATTAAATCAGAAGGTAACGATAAAATTATTTTAATGCACTGTGTTTCTGTTTATCCGTGTTTATTAAGAGATAGTAATATAAAATTTATTATTAAGCTGCAAAAAGAATTTAATCTACCGGTAGGATTTTCAGATCATACTGAGAATAGTTTTGCTTCAGCTATGGCAGTATCGTTGGGAGCTGCTTGGATAGAGAAACATTTTACATTAGATAGATCAATGGATGGGTTTGATCATATTTATGCAATGAACCCAAATATGCTGAAATCATTTATATGTGATATTCGAGAATGTGAAAAAGCTTGTGTCCAAGAAAGATGTTTTACAGAAAAAGAGTTGGAAGTAAAGCAACGGGCAAGAAGAAGTCTTTATGCTGCTCGGGAGATGCAATTAGGAGATGTTATTAGAGAAGAAGATGTTTTAATAGTAAGACCAACCGCAGAATTAAATCCAGTAGATATAAAAAAAGTTTTAGGTAAAAAACTAAAAAGTAAAATTAATATGTATGAATCTTTTTCTAGCTCAAATATTGTAAATGTCGAATGAAAATAGCAATTGTTTGTAAAGGATCTATAAAAATTGGTTTAGGGCATTTATTTAGAGTACGAACGTTTTCTAAAGTTGCAGTTAGGAAAGGTTATGATTTATCAATATTTGCAGTTGTTGATGATGATAGTAAATCCTTATTGGCTGAATTCGGGGGAAAAGTTTTTTCTTGTTCTAGTGAAGATAGTCTGTTAAAAGAAGTAAAAGGAGAGTACGATATTGTTTTTTTTGATACTTTAGATGTGAATGATGAATTGTTCTCTTATTTTCGTAAAAGTGGTGCTGTAATTGTTTCTTTATCGCCAATATTTAACAAAATGAATTCTATTGATGTTTTATTTACGAGATTTGCTTCGACTTCTGATCTTGGAAGGATCAAAGTATTTAAAGGGATTGAATATGCTATTTTTAATGATAATTGTTTTGCTATTAGTGATAGTGCATATAAAAATAATTTATTCTCTGAAAGGTTGCCTATTGCAGTTTGCATGGGAGGCGCGGATGCGCAGAATAAAACCTATTCTGTAGTGAAAGCTTTATTAGGGATAAAAAATCCTTTAACAATTTGGGTACTTTTAGGAGAAGGATATTCTCATTCTTATGATGCTTTTGTTGCAGAAATAAAAAAATACCATAATCATGAAGTAATTTTAGCTAAGACAAATGCTTCTACTTGGAGAATAATGTCAAATTGTGCTTTAGGCATAATGGCTGGAGGATTAACTGCTGTTGAAGCTATTTATGCTGGATTACCTGCTATTAATGTTTGTGAGCAGTATGCACATTTAGAAATGATGAAAGAATGGGTTGATAAAGGATATTGTTTTGAGGGGGGTATTTTTTCGGATGATAGTTTGAATCTTTTAAAAAGAGTTGTGGAAGATTTTTTTAATGATAGGAATAAATTGCTTAAAGCTAGAGAGTTGTGTAAATCTGCTAATTTTGATAATAAAGGCAGTGAAAATGTTTTAAACAGTATTTGTAAATATATGGGAAGAAATTAATGATATTTGAGATTAAATTAGAAGAAAATATTCCGTTAGAATATTCTGAGGATATTGTAAAACAGTTATATTTGGTTGATGATAGTATTTTAAATATTAAATTAGATAAGAAAGATTTATCATTGTTGTTAGTTGAGACTAAGTTGTTTAATCAGCAAACTTTATCATCAATTAAATCTGTAGCGCAAGAGTTAATAAAAAATTTTATTTTATTTCCAGCTATGATAGTTTTTGAAGATAATCCATTAATTATTGTTGTCTATAAATAATTTTGTGGTATTGTTAAGATGTAGTCGTTAGAATTTTTTGATGATGGTGTGTGTTGCTGGCTGTGTTACATGATGCAGTTGTTTGGATGTGGAATGAAGTT